>CAZBEP010000146.1:0-5143 GCA_964490925.1 uncultured Eggerthellaceae bacterium
ATGCGGCCGCCCTCGTGGTAATAGCGGCGCACGTCGAGCACGCCGGGTATCGTGAGCTTCGAAGCCGATTCAGTCATCTTGATGCGGTCGACCCACGCGCCGCCGGCGGCGCGCGTCGCGGAAAGCTTGTACACGCCGCCGAGCGTAGGCTGGTCGTAGGCGGTCGCGAGCCGAGTGCCCACGCCCCACGAGGCGACCTGCGCCCCCTCGTTTCGAATCGAGCGGATGGCGTACTCGTCAAGGTCGCTGGACAGCACGATCCCCACGTCGTCAAGCCCCGCCTCGTCGAGCATGCGCCGCGCCATCTTCGCAAGCCACGCAAGGTCGCCCGAGTCGATGCGGATGCCGGCGAGCCGCTCGCCCCGCTCGCGCATCTCGAGCCCGACCGTGATGGCGTTTCTCACTCCCTGCTCGACGTCGTAGGTGTCTACGAGCAGCACGCAGTTTCTCGGCATGGCCTGCGCATAGGCGCGGAAGGCCGTCAGCTCGTCGGGAAACGACATCACCCACGAGTGCGCATGCGTGCCCGACACCGGGACGCCGAAGAGCTTGCCTGCGAGCACGTTGGAAGTCGAGGCGCACCCTCCCACGATCGCCGCGCGCGACGCCCACACGCCGCCGGCCGCCCCCTGGGCGCGCCGAAGCCCGAACTCCGCGACGGGGGCGTTGGCCTCCAGACAGATGCGCGCCGCTTTCGTTGCGACGAGCGTTTCGAAGTTCACGCAGTTCAAAAGCGGGGTTTCGAGAAGCTGGCATTCGAGCATGCTACCCTTGACGCGCACGAGCGGCTCGTTGGGGAACACGATCGTGCCCTCTGCGACGGCGTCGACGTCGACGGAGAGCTCCATTGACGCGAGGTGGTCGAGGAAGGCCGGCTTGAACAGCGCGCCTCCGCCGGGTGCCTCGAGCGTGGCGAGGTAGGCCACGTCCTCTTCGGAAAACGAGAAGCCGTCGACGATGTCGGCAAGCTGGCTCAAGCCGCATGCGACCGCGAAGCCGCCCTTGAACGGATAGTCGCGAAAATACATGTGAAAGCACGCCGTGTCGGCGCAGGAATCGCACTCCCAATACCCCTGGGCCATGGTGAGCTGGTAGAGGTCGGTGAGAAGCGGCTGGTTGAGCTTCATGGAAAGGCTCCTCGCCCGTCACTCGTCGCACGCGCCGGACTGCGAAGGGCCAAAGGAGTCGTCCGAGCGCGGCAAACCGGAGGCGGGGCCTTCCTGCGGCGAACCCGCCTTGTGCGAACGGCGCCGCGACGAGCGGTGAGCGCCCGCCTGCTTCGGCGCGTCGAAGCGCGCAGCGCCCGTGCGGCGCGACCCCTCCGCCTCGCGCAGGGATCGCGACTGCTGCAGCCCCGAGGACTTCTGCCCCGGGCGCGGGCCGCCTTGGCCTTTCACAGGCCGCTGCCTGCCCTGCATATGCTGCTGCGAGCCCCCCTGCCCCTTGCCCGCAGCGGCGCGATCCTGCTTGTCGCGATCCTGCTTGGGGCGCCGTCGCGGCTGCATGCCCTTTTTCTTGACGGCTCCGGCACCGCCCGCGCCGCCCGACGCGAGACGCTTCTTCGCCTGCTTGCCGCGCTCCTGCTTCGGGGAGCCGCCGCCTTCGACCTTCGTAGAGCGGCGGCGCCGGCGCTTGTGGGCCTCGCCCTCTTCGGCCTTCTCGAGATCAGGCTTGCCCGACCTTGCCGCGCCGTCGCGCACGCGCGCCCTCGCATCCTCGAGCTTGTCCGAACGCGTGAACCGCGGGGTCGAAAACGCGCCGAGCGTGCCGCCGGTAAGCATGCCTCTGGCGCGGTCGCAGGCGCACTCCCATGCCTCTTCCCCGATCACGGTGCGGCGCCTGCCCTCCCCTTCGGGCTCGTCCATGTCCGCGAGCGGGACTTTCACGCTCTTCCCCTCCTCGGTGCGCACCGTCACGATCTCGCGAGGCACGTCGAGCGCGGTCACTTTGAGCGGGCCGTCCGGCGTATCGACCGTTTGGTTCTGCTTCGGCGCGCGGCTCTTGAAGTCCTTGTACGCCTCGCATTCGTAACGGAGACAGCACATGAGCCGCCCGCACATCCCGGAAATCTTCTGCGGGTTCAAGGAGAGGTCTTGCTCTTTGGCCATGCGAATCGACACGGGGTTGAAATCTCCCCCGAAGCGCTTGCAGCACAGCTCCTGGCCGCAGTGACCCAGCCCCCCGACCATGCGCGCCTCGTCGCGCACGCCGATCTGGCGCATGTCGACGCGAACGCGAAAGCGCGACGCGAGTTTGCGGACGAGCCCGCGGAAATCGATGCGGTTTTCCGCCTCGAAGTAGAACACCGCCTTCTCGCCGTCGAACAGGTATTCGACCGCCACGGGGTGCATCTCCTCGTTCGTGGAGGCGGCAAGCTCTCGAAACACCGGCAGCGCCTCGGCGCTTTTGCGCTCGAGATCCGCCGCACGCTCGACGTCTTCGTCGGAGGCTTTCCGCCTGACGGGCTTCAGCGGGGATCTCAAGCCTCGCACCTGGTCGTCATCGGCCTCGAACGGATCGGCCGCCATGCGCCCGAACTCGAGGCCGCGCGTCGTGAGCACGACGACGGGATCGCCCTCGGCAAGCTCGAGGTCGCGCGCGTCGAACCACAGGGTCTTTGGGTTATAGGCAAGGTGTACCGGGGCTATCCGGGTCATACAGCACCTCTTTCAGTTCAAAGAGCAGCGCGTCTGTGCACGTCTGCGGAGAAACATTATACGTGATCGCCTCGTCGGCCCTCTGCGCCGCCCGCACCGCCGCGACCGCCCGGGCGACCGTCGTCCGCCGCGCCGCCGCCTCGATCGCAGGGCGCGCGTCGGCGTTCACGACGGCGTCGGGCGCCCCGCCGCACACGGCGACGACGTCGCGCGCCCAGGACTTCGCGATCGCGCACATCCGGTGGAGCGCCTCGGCGCTCTTCGCGGCGAGCACGCGCTTGTTGCGCGCGTTGATCTGCTTGACGGCCGATGCGGCAAGGAAGTCGGCGCTTTCCGCAAGCTCGGCCTCCTGCGCCTCGCGCACCGCGTCGAGGGCGGCGCGCGCCTTCTCGACGAGGCCGCGCGCGAGGCGCAGCACGTCCCAATCGTCGGCGCGCTCGAGGCTCGCGAGCGCATCGAGGACGAGCGCGCGATGCTCGAACCCTTCGTTGGTCGCGCAGAACTCGATGGCCTTTGTGATCGAGCCGTCGCACGCCGCAAGCGCGATGCGGGCGCGATCGGCGGGAATGCCCGAGTTCTGGCAGATGATGCCGACGGCCTCGGTTTCGGGGATGTGGGAGAACGGCACGACCTGGCACCGGGACACGATGGTCGGCAGCACCCCTTCGCGCGTGCGGCCGAGCAGGATCATCGTCACGTTGGCGGGCGGCTCCTCGAGCGTCTTGAGGAACGCGTTTGCCGCCGCCGTGCCGAGCAGATCCGCGCGGTCGAGGATGTACGCCTTGGAACGGGCGCGGATGGGCGCACGCGCGACGTCCGCGACGATATCGCGGATCTGGGCGACAAGATAGCCCGCCACGCCTTCGGGGGCGCAGAAGCGGACGTCGGGATGCGTGTGCCGCCGTGCCCGACGGCAGTCGTCGCATTCGCCGCACCCGCCGTGCGAGCACACGAGAGCCTGGGCGAGCGCATAGGCGGCCGCCGTCTTGTTCGAGCCCGACGGGCCGGTGAACAGGTATGCCTGGCTCACGCGCCCCGACGCGACCGACGCACGGAGGAAATCGCGCACGCGCGGCTGACCGAGAATGCCGCCGAACGGATCAGCCACAGGCGCCCCCTTCGGCATCGCGCCCCTGCGCGCCGCAGTCGAGGCCGGCGAAGAAGGCATCGTCGCCGATGACGCGCGCCATCCAGGGGAACAGGTCTTTGAGCTGGGAGAACACGGCTCGCGCCGCATCGGGGCGCCGCACGGACGAGGACACGACGCGAATGCGGCTCGGGTCGCGCCGGGCGAGATCGAGAAAGCCCTCGTTCACGCGGTCGTGGAACGTCGGGCCGGCGAGCTCGAGGCGGTCGGCCTCTGCGTGCGCCGTCGCGCGCGCAAGACCGCACGCGGCCGGGCCGTCGCAGACGAGCAGGATCGTGCGGTCGGGGCGCACGCCCCCGCAGGCGAACTCGTTCAGGCGCTCGATCACGTCGAGCGGGATGCCGCGACCGTACCCCTGGTAGGCGAGCGTCGAATCGGTGAAACGGTCGCAGAGCACGACCGCGCCGCGCTCGAGTGCAGGCCGAACGACCTGGGAGACGAGCTGGGCGCGCGCCGCCTCGTAGACGAGCAGCTCGGCCTCGGCGGCAAGGCCGTCGCTCGCGGGATCGAGCACGATGCCGCGCAGCCGCTCCCCAACGGCCGTGCCGCCCGGCTCGCGCAGATGGACGACCTCGCAGCCTTGATCGCGCAACGCGCTCGCAAGAAAGCCTATGTGGGTCGTCTTTCCCGCGCCGTCGCCGCCCTCGAACGTCACGAACAGGCCGCGGCGCGCGCCGGAGCGCGACGGGGCGACCGTCCGCTCGTCGTCAGGGTGGATATGGGTATTCGGTGCCACGGATGCCCGCTCGGCTCCTCTCGAGAGACGGCGCCGCCCGCCACACGGCCGCGCCGGCTATGCGCGCTCGCGGTCGAACACGCTTCGCCCCTGCGCGTCGAAGGCGACGACGACGGGGAAGCGCGAAACCTCTATCCGGCGCAGCGCCTCGGTTCCGAGGTCATCATAGCCCAAGGTATCGGAGGACTCCACGCGCTTCGCAAGAAACGCAGCGGCGCCGCCGACGGCCGCGAAGTACACCGACCCCGTCTCCGCGCAGGCGGCGCGCACCGCCTCCGAGCGCGCGCCCTTGCCGACGGTCGCGGCGACGCCGGCGCGGTAGAGGGCGGGCGCCGCGAAGTCCATGCGCGACGCCGTCGTAGGCCCGATCGCCCCGAAGGGCCGCCCCGCAGCAGGCGGCGCGGGCCCGGCGTAGAAGATCGTCTGGCCGGCAAGGCCGTACGGGAGAGGGCTTCCCGCCGCACGGGCGGCTGCAAGCTCCTCGAGCAGGCGGACGTGCCCCGCGTCGCGCAGAGTGAACAGCGGCCCGGAAAGCTCGCACACCTCCCCCGCCCGCAAGCTCGCGAGCTCCGTCCGGTCAAGCGGCAGCGAGAGCTGACGCGC
>CAZBEP010000147.1:0-5022 GCA_964490925.1 uncultured Eggerthellaceae bacterium
CCGTGCCGAGCAGCGAGAGCGCCAGGGCGAGCGCCGCGAGCGCGGAGACCGCGCGTCTCGCAAGGTCCGATGGTGCCATGTTTCCTCCTTCGTCGCGCACCGGTATCGCTCCCGAGATCGCGGCGGCTCCCCAGACGGCGAGCGACCCCCGAGCGGTTTCGGGAGGGGCCGCGGGCCTCGGACGGCCCCATTCTAGGGAGTTCGCCCGAGGGGCGCACCGACGTATGCCAACGCCGGGGGATCCCCGGGGCGATTCCCGGCGGACGGCAGGAAGCGGCCGGCGGGCGGAGGGCGGCGGCACCCCGTCGGTCTGGGCTTTCGGCCGAAGGGAAGGCTCGCGCCGGCCGAGCCGCATTTCGCCCGGCCGAGTCCGCGTTGCGGCGCGGGAGCCCCTGTTTCGACCCCGAGCCGCCGTCGGGCAGCCGGCGCTTTCGGGGCATCCGCGATCCGGGCGCAGTCGATGCGGGCGGCGCAGGCAAACTGCTCGCGGTGCTTTTCCCACGCGGCCTCGGGCTCCCGGTCGCTCTCGGCGCTGCGCAGGATGGCGGGCGCGTCTGCGGTTCGCTGCGCGGCGCCGCGATGGTTCGCAGCAGCGCGCAGCGCTTCGGCGCCTTGCTTGCCCGGGCTTCGTCCCGGACGTATACTGCTCTCGTTCGCCTCCATCGGCGAAGGCGGCGATTCTGCCGTCCGCCTTCTTCTGCGCTCCCGATATGCGGACGCCCTCATATGCTCCAAGGGGAGCGGCCGGCTCTGCTTCTGCGCTCAGCCGTCTTTCTGCACCGCCCAGGGGGATGGGATCCCTGGTTCTCACGCGCTTTGCGCCAAGACGAGATGATTCGCGCGCGCCTCGGGCTTCGAGTGGTGAGCCGCGAACCGCACGCCCGAGCTTCGGGTTGTGCCATGCGGGCTTGCGTTTCGAACCTCGCGTTTCGAGCCGCGCGCGAGCCGAACCGAAAGCAGGAGACCATGACTGACAGACATGAGATGTGGGCCGACCTCGGCATGGACCTCGAGACGCACGATCTGCTGTGCGCCGCGCTTCCCGGCGCGTACGGCGACATCTACCTTTCCCAAGAGAACCGCCCCGAGAACATGGCGTTCTACGACTTCGTCGTCTCGGACATCCACGGCATCCGCCCTGCCGAGCTCATCGACCTCAAGAAGGCCGGCGGCAAGGTGTTCGGCACCTTTTGCGTGTACGTGCCCGACGAGATCGTCGTCGCGTGCGGCGGCGCGGTGACGGGGCTGTGCGGCGGCAGCCAGTTCTGGGTGCCCGAGGGCGAGCGCGTGCTGCCTGCGGCCACATGCCCGCTCATCAAGGCGTCGCTCGGCGCGCACTTCGGCAAGACCTGCCCGTACTTCGCCGTGTCCGACGTCTATGTGGGCGAGACCACCTGCGACGGCAAGAAGAAGGCATACGAGATCCTCGGCGCGGACAAAGATACCTACGTCATGGACATGCCTCAGATGAAGCGCCCGCAGGACATCGAGAAGTGGAAGGGCGAGATCGCCGCGTTCGCGAAAGAAGTCGAGCGCATCACGGGCAAGGAGCTTACCGCCGACGCCCTCGGCGCGGCCATCGTCCTCATCAACGCGAAGCGCCGGGCGCTCGCGCGCGTCTACGAGGCGCGCAAGGCCACGAACTGCATCCCGATCTCGGGCAAGGACGCGCTGCTCGTGACGCAGATCGCGTTCTTTGACGACCCGGCTCGCTGCGCCGAGATGGCCAACAAGCTCGCCGACGAGCTCGAGCAGCGCGTGGCCGACGGCGTGTCGGTGTTCCCGGCGGGCACGAAGCGCATTCTGATGACGGGCACCCCGCTCGCCATCCCGAACTGGAAGCTCCACAACATCATCGAGACGAGCGGCGCCGCCGTGGTCTGCGAGGAGATGTGCACGGGCACCCGCTACTTCGAGCACCTCGTCGACGAGGAGGCCGACACGCTCGATGCCCAGTTCCAGGCGCTGTCGGAGCGCTACATGAAGAACAACTGCGCGTGCTTCACGCCGAACCCCGGCCGCATCGACGACATCGTGCGGCTTGCGGAGGAATATCACGTAGACGGCGTGATCGACGCGAACCTCAAGTTCTGCACGCTCTATGATATGGAGAAGTCGAGCGTCGCGGCGGCGCTCGAGGAGCGGGGCATCCCGGTGCTCGGGCTTGAGACCGACTACGCCGACAACGACGCCGGCCAGCTGCGCACGCGCATCCAGGCGTTCGTGGAGATGATCGGCGCATAGGCGCGCGGAGCTTCGGGCGGCTGCGCGCGGCGGCGCGCGGCTGCGGGCGGGAGTCGGTGACCCGCGCGGCTGCGCGCGGGAGGGGAGAAGGCGGGGCGCGATGGCGGACACGGTGTTCTACGTGCTCGTACACAGCTCGACGGAGGGTCTGGCGCTGTTCCGCGGGCTGCGCGAGCGCGGATGCCGCGTGCGCATCGCGCCGGCGCCGCGCGGGCACACCGCGTGCTGCGGCATGTCGGTCATGGTCGACCCGGCCGACATGCCCGTCGTGCGCGCCGCGCTCGACGGCGACCCGGCGCTTGCCTACGACCGCGTGATCGAGCTTGCGAACACGATAGACCCGCTTCGCGACGCATACTGCTGAGCGGCCGAGCGCGCCCGCCCGCCGCGCGGCGGGCGGCGGCTCGGTCTGCGCCGACCGGGCGAAGCGGGCGAAAGAGAAAGAGGGGGTCTGCGCGCCATGATCTATCTCGACAACGCGGCGACCTCGTGTCCCAAGCCGCCGGCGGTCGCCCGCGCGATCGCCGAGGCGCTTGACGCCTTCGGGGGCGTGGGCCGGGGCGTTCATGCGGCCTCCATCGCGGCGGGCCTTGCCGTGTTCGAGGCGCGCGAGGCGGTCTCTGCCCTCATCGGCGGCTCGGGAGCCGACCGCGTGTCGTTCGCGGCGAACGCGACGGCGGCGCTCAACGTCGCCATCGCGGGGCTGCTTCCCGACGGCGGGGTCGCGGTCACGACGGCGGCCTCGCACAACTCGGTGCTGCGCCCGCTGTTCAAGGCGCGCGACGAGCGGGGCTGCTCCGTGCGGGTGGCGCCCCACGACGGGCGCGGCGCGCTCGACTACGGCGCGCTCGAGCGCATGGCAGACGGGGCGGACCTCATCGTGCTCACGCACGCCTCGAACCTCACCGGGGATGTGTACGACGCCGCGCGCGCGGCGCGCATCGCGCATGCGGCCGGCGCGCGGCTCGTGCTCGATGCCGCCCAGACCGCCGGCGCCGTGCCTTTCAACATGGCCGAGATCGGCGCCGACGTCGTGTGCTTTACCGGGCACAAGGGCCTGCTCGGGCCGCAGGGAACCGGCGGGCTCGTGCTCGCCGCCGGCGTCGATATCGCCCCGCTGCTCGAAGGGGGGTCGGGCACGCACAGCTTCGACGAGCGTCATCCGCGCTTCATGCCCGAGGCGCTCGAGGCGGGCACGCTCAACGCGCACGGCCTCGCCGGCCTCGCCGCCGGCATCGCCTACCTGCGCGAGCGCGGCGTGGACGACGTCGCCGCGCACGAGACGGCGCTCGCGTCGCGCTTCGCCGAGCGCATCGCCGCAGTGGGCGGCGTCCGCGTGCTCGGCGGCGCAGGCGTCGGCCGCAGTCCCACGAGCAGTCCGTGTGCGGATCACGGCGTCCGCGTGCTCGGCGGCGCGGGCGTCGGCCGTTGCGGGATCGTGGCGTTCACGGTGGGCGACGTCGACTCGGCGTTCGTTGCCGACCGCCTCGCGACCGGGTGGGGCGTCTGCACGCGGGCCGGCGCCCACTGCGCGCCGCTCATGCATCGCGCGCTCGGCACCGAGGGCCAAGGCGCCGTGCGAGTGAGCTTCGGCCCATTCAACACGGAAGGCGACGCGGATACGGCCGCCGCCGCAGTGGCGGCGATCGCTCGTGAGGCGGAAGAGGGTGCCCGGTGAGCTGCCGGATCGGCATCGACGTGGGGTCGACGGCGACGAAGGCGGCGGTGCTCGAAGGAGGCGCGCTCGCCTTCACCGTGTGCGAGCCGACCGGTTACAGCAGCGTCGATGCGGCCGAGCGCGTGAGGGCGGCTATCGAGCGGGCGGGCTATCGCGTCGATCCGGCGCGCGTCGTGGCCACGGGCTACGGGCGCGTCTCGGTTCCCTATGCGGGCGCTTCGGTGACGGAGATCACCTGCCACGGCCGCGGCGCCGCCTACCTGTTCGGGCCGGACGGGGTCGTCGTCGACATCGGGGGTCAGGACACCAAGGCGATCGTACTTGCGCGGGGCCGCGTGACCAAGTTCGCCATGAACGACAAATGCTCTGCCGGCACGGGCAAGTTCCTCGAGGTCATGGCGAACCGCATGGGGGTGTCGCAGGAGGAGCTTTCCGCGCTCGCGCGCAAGGGTTCGCCCACCCATATCTCGTCGATGTGCACCGTGTTTGCGGAAAGCGAGGTCATCTCGCTCATCGGCGCGGGGACGCCGCGGGAGGACATCGCCTGGGGTGTGATCGAGTCGGTGGCGGCGAAGGTGAAGCCCCTCGTGCCGAGCGTCGCCGGCGCCCCGTATTTTCTCACCGGCGGCCTGTGCGGGAACGCCTACCTTGTCGAGCGGCTGTCCGCCCAGCTCGGCGCTTGCATGACGACCTGCGAGAACGCGCGCTTCGCCGGGGCGATCGGCGCGGCGCTGAGCGTTTCCGAGGAAGGCGAAGGGACGGAGGGTCGAGGCGGGAACAAAAACTCGAGCGAAAGCGGCACAGAGGAAGGTGCGTCATGATGGAGAAGGTTCGGGATCTCCCTGCGATATTCGAAGAGTTCGACGACGCCCGCCGCGCGGGCTTTATCAACGTGATGCGCTACAAGGAAGGGGGCGGGCGGCTCGTCGGGTACCTGTGCAGCTACACGCCGCTCGAGGTCATCGAGGCGGCCGGCGTCTCGTGCGTGGCGCTGTGCGGCATGAGCAACGAGCCCGTCCCCGCCGCAGAGGCGGTGCTGCCCAAAAACCTCTGCCCCCTCATCAAGAGCACCTACGGCTTCGCCTTCACCGACACCTGCC
>CAZBEP010000148.1:0-5009 GCA_964490925.1 uncultured Eggerthellaceae bacterium
ACGACGAGATCATCTCGGTGCCGTCGATGTCGCACGGAACGGGGTTGCCGTTCGGAGAGTTTTCCGCCGTCGCCTTGTACACCTTCACGTTGTAGGCGCGCGCATAGCTCGAGCCGCAGATGGGGTCGCGCAGATCCTTGTTCACGAGCGTGTTCACGTTCACGAGGCTCAAGCCCTTGTCGGCGCATTTGAACTCGGGCATCCACCACTGGTGTTCGCAGTTGATGGTTCCGGGCGCGATGCCGTAATACAGGTCGGCGACCTGGCGAATCGCGTTGCGCTCCGTCTCGATCCACACCCAATCTCCCTGCTCGATGCCAAGCTCTTCCGCATCGGCGGGGTTGATCTCGACCCGCGGCGTCGGCCACAGCTCGCGGCACCACGGCAGCTGCCTGTGCTCGCTGTGGAAATACACCGGGATGCGCCGACCCGTCGTCATGATGAAGGGGTACTCCTCTGCGCGCTCTGGCTGGGCAACAGGGCCTTCCGGCGGCTCGGTGTAGGTGGGAAACGTGAACGGGCCGATGTTCTCGAACAGATCCGCGCTCTTCTCGTCGGGGCGCGAGTAGTAGTCGATGTCCTGGCCGTAGAACGGGTTCGCGGCGCTGTGGAAGCTCTCGATCCGCGTATTCCAGATCTCCTGCTTCTTCGTCGGCGTGCCGAGACCCGGCGCGGTGAACCGCGCGCCTCCGCCCCCTGCGTTTTGCGAGCTCAGGGACAGTCCCCCCTCGAAGCGGCGGTACGATCCCCAGACGTCGGGCTGGATGACCTTCATGTCCTGCATGCCCTGCTCTTGGAAGAAGTTCTTCCAGCGCTCCCAGCTGCTGTCGCCCGGATAGTCGGCGGTCAGCGCGTCGTAGCCCTCGGCCGCCTGGTCGAGGCTCCAGATCGAATCGGGCCAGCACTCCTCGTCGGTCGTCCCGTTGGAGTTCCACTTGAGGTTCATGCGCTTGCC
Organism: uncultured Eggerthellaceae bacterium; assembly: GCA_964490925.1. Classification (GTDB taxonomy): domain Bacteria; phylum Actinomycetota; class Coriobacteriia; order Coriobacteriales; family Eggerthellaceae; genus CAZBEP01. The sequence continues at coordinate 956 of CAZBEP010000148.1, forward strand.
GAGCTGGATCACGATGTCGATGTCGTACCAAGTCTCCGCGAGCGGGGAAACGGCCTTGCAGTGCGAGCCTTCCATGCCGCTTGAGCCTTGGCTTGTGCGCGGGCAGTCCACCTCGAGCCAATGGCGCACAGGAAGCAGGATGTCTGCCAACTGAGAGGTGGGCGTATGCCACAGGTCGAGGTCGAGGAAGAAGTCGAGCTGCTTTAGACCCTCCCAGCCCCACAGCGCGTTGGACATGTTCATGACGTCGCCCGACTGGCACACGCCGCCGTAGATAGGATACTGAGCCCGCTCGTCGCGGTTGCAGCAGTCCCAGATCGCCGTGGAGTCGCCCCAGATCGAAAGCTGCGGCAGCATCGGGATGTCCACTATGCCAGCGATCGTCGCCCACGCCTCGTCGTCGCGAACCATGCTGATCTCTCCGCTCGACATTCCGAACTGGCCGGTGTTGAACGGGCCGATGGTGGCGCCGCGGTTGCCCGCCGGCGTGTCGAAGTTGTTCGTGAGGCCCACGATGGCGTCGATCGCCCGCGTGCACTGGACGCTGTTGCAGGAATGCTCGATGGCGAGCATGTACTGGATGCCGCCGTTGCCGTACCCCGAATCGGGGTCGATCGGGGTGGCGTAGGTGACCGCCGCCTCCTCGATGAGGGAGGCGTCGACGCCGGTTATCTCGGAGACGGTGTCGAGGTCGTAGTTGTTGAGGTGCTGGACGAAGTAGTACCACGCCGGGCGAGCCGTAACGGTGGTACCGTCTTTGAGCGTAACCTCCACCGATTCGATCTCGTAATCGGGGTCGATCAGCGGGTCGCACCTGCTGAAGTCGGACAGATCCGGAACATAGCCTTGAGCCACGCCCGGCACGAGGTTTTCCTGCACCGCTTCCTTGCCGGGAAGGTCGCGCATCGACGTGATCTCAAGCTCGGACTCTCCTTGCCAGTATCCCGTAGAGGCGTCGTGCCACACAAGATCCCCGCTGATGGAGTCGTACACCATGAAGCGCGTGCTGCTGCCGCCCTCTACCAGGTCGCTCTCTTTCAGCAGCTTGGTCATGATCGGCTCGCGGTTGTACAACGAGCCCGCCTCGCTCTCCGTCGGCTCCATGTCCTCGACGACGAGGTAGGGCAGATCCGTCCAGCGCTTGACCCACGTCTCGTTGTACAGGCGCTGGTTCACGATGACGTTGAGCCAGCCGAGCGCCATCGCCGCGTCGGTGCCTGGGCGAAGCGGCAGCCAGATGTCGGCTTCCTTGCCAAGGTTGGACAGGCGCGGATCGACGATGATGAACTTGTCGGCCTTGCAGGCGACGTCGACCATCGTGCGGCACGAGTCGTCGTAGTTGGACATTTCGGCGCCGCCGCCCCACACGACCAAGACGCGCGGGCGGTCGACCGTCGCCATCCACGAGAATGCGCGGTTCGACTGGAGCATGGTGCCCACATGGCGCGGCCCTTTGCAGATCTGGTATGCCTGGTGGGTGTTGACCGTGTTCAGCAGGCTCTGGAAGCCGCCCGCCGTGTTCATGCAGTAGATGCGCGACGTTCCGCACATGGTGAACATCGCGTTCACGCCGTGCTGCTCTTTGATCTCCATGAACTTGTCGGCCGCCGTCTGAAGCGCCTCGTCCCAGGAAACGCGCACCCATCCGGGGTCGTCGTCCCCTTTCGGATTGGTGCGCATGAGCGGGAAGCGCAGGCGATCCGGGTGGTAGCACGCCTGCAGCGAAGCCTGGCTTTTCGAGCAGCAGTTGCCGTAGGATCCGAAGTTCGACTCGTCGCCTTCGATCTTGATGGCGCGGCCGTTTTGCACCGTGACCCAGCTCGAGCACTCCATCTTCCCGCACCCGCGGCACATCGTGCGCACGCGCACGGTCTCTCCGACCTCCGGAACCGAACCGGAATTGTGTTCCTCCTCCTCCGCGAACGCGCCGGCGTGCGGAGCGAGCGCCACCGCGGCTCCGGCGGCAGCGGCTAGCCCGACGAACGATCGCCGCGTCATGTCGGTGTCGAAGGCCCACTTCTTCTCATGTGCCATCTATCTCCTCCTCCGTTCACGTGTGCGCCGCCGGTCGCGCCGGCGGCTCCCCTTCCCTTCTCGCCTCTCCCTTCCGCAGCGCTTCTGGCCGCCTCGGCGCCTTCGGAGCCGCGCAGCGGCTCCGCTTTCCCATCGCTCTTGAAATGTCAAGGTCAATCCTCCGATAATTCATAGAGTACATACACGAAATCCACATCCCGCTTTGAGGTGTCTATCGCGCGCCCTGGGGAGTAATTCTTTCCGAGCCTCCGAAATCCCTTACCACCGAGAGTGGTAAAGCGGCTGCGATACGTGCTTTTTCATGCGATTCGTTGATACAATTACCTAAAAGAGGGCTCGAGGGGTGCCTGCGCGCCGTCGGCTCGCATTTTGAACCCGCATGCGACTTTCTCCTTGACAGCCGCATGCGAGCCGTTCGCACATGTGCCGCATGCGACGCACGAAGAGGGGGTTGCGCCATGGGGTCATCGCCGAAAACGCCCGCCGCGACAGCGTCCGAAGCGCGCCGCCTTCCCGGGTACTCGCTGGGAAGCCTAGGTCTTGCCTTCCTCATGCTCTCGGAAGAGGCAAAACGCCTGCCCGCCATCCAAACAGTCACGGCAGGAGAGAGCGCGATGACGCTCTCTCCTGCCGTCTCCCTTGCCCTGATCGTCATCTTCGCCGCGCTCGCGTTCGCGTTTCGGACGCGGCTTGACGAGCTCGCCGTGCCGGATGCCGCCGTTGTCGGCCTTGCCGCGTTGCAGGCACTGGCGCTTCTCTGTTCATGGCAGGCTCCCGCCCTCGGATACGGCGCCTTGGCAGAGCCCGCCGAGCGTGCGTACGAGGCGATGTATCTGATCGGGCTGTTTTTGTGGGTGCGCGAGTTCTACCGGCAAGGAGCCCTTGCCGCCGTCTCGCTTGTCGGAGGCTCGATCACCGTCGCAGCGATGATCTGCGGATTCGCTGCGCTCATGCGCGCCGAGGCCGCAGCCGGCGCATTCGGCCTCCTGCCGCTTCTCTCAGGCGTGTGCCTGGTTCTCTACCGCAGAGCCGTCAGGCGCGGCCAGAACGGACGCACGCCCGGCACCCCGCGTCCGGCCGCCCTGGTCGCCGCAGCGCAGGGCGAAGCGAGAAGGATCACGCTGCTCGCCTCCATGGCAGCGACGATGCTGTGCTATGCGTTTCTGTTCGGATACGTCCATCTGCAGTGGGTCGGCTTCCAAGACGGCGGGGCGAGATCGTTCGCCATGCAGCTCGGAATCGCCTGCGGATCGCTTGCGGCCGGACTCGTCGTGTTGCTGTTCGCCCGCTACCTCTGGTCGGGCTTCAATCTGAAGCTGTATTTGTTCGGCCTGGTGCCCGTCACGGTCGTCGCACTGTGGCTGACCTCGTTCGTGCAGGAAACGTGGGTCGTGTTCTACCTCATGCTCCTCAACTTCGCACAGAAGTCCGTCACCTTCTTCATCGTCGCGCTTCCCCTGCTCGGAGTGGCGAAGCGCAGCGCGTGCATGCCCTGGGTCGTCATCTGCCTTTCGTTCGAACTCGGAAAGATCATAAGCGGCGCTGCGATGGACGAGGGGCTGCTGGATGTCTACAACCGGCTGTCGTTTGCGGCCGTGCTTGTCTTGTTCGTCTGCTGCGGGGCGATCATGCTGCTCGACACGAGCCGAAGCGGCGGAAAGGCCGCCGAAAGCGAACCCGACGAGGCATCCCTTGAGGCGCCGAAGCGCGGAAGGTTCAAGCGGGCTTGCTGGGACTTGGCGATCGAGCACCAGATAACCGCGAGAGAATACGACGCGCTCGTCTTGCTCGCCCGCGGGCGGACGGCGGCTTACATCGCAAACGACATGGTGATCGCGCCGTCGACCGCGAAGGTCTACATCCGCAACGTCTATGCGAAACTCGGCGTCCACAGCCAGCAAGACCTCATCACGCTCGTCGAGGAGCGTATCGACGCAATGCGAGACGACGAGGAAGCGCCCGCAGACTGAGCGCGGCCGACGCGCCGCGCGCGTGAGGAGGGGACTTCGGCGCGTGCCGA
>CAZBEP010000149.1:0-4983 GCA_964490925.1 uncultured Eggerthellaceae bacterium
CTGCCGCGACCTCCCGCGCCGGCATGCACTCGGCGGGGTTTCTGCCATGTGCGGGCCCCCGGCCCGGCGTCGAGGGGGCCCGCCGAATCCGGGGGGCGCGCGGTGCGCGCCCGGACGGAGCGCCTGCCCGGGGACGTGCCCGCGCCGGGGGTTGTCTGGCGGAATAAAGGATGCGCCCCTGCGAACCCCGAGGCACCCGGCCGGTCGAGACGCGCGGCCGCCCGTCCGCGGGCGCGTCTCCCTCGCGCCGCGCGGGCGGGCGGCGGCGGAAGCACGAACGGACGCCTTTGCTGAACGGGCGCATAAACCGGAGGATACTCTCGTAGGTGGAGGGGTCGTCTACTTCGAGCGGAGCGGCGTACCCAAATTGGGGCAACAGTCCTGTACAGCGCCGGTTGCACGATACCCCAGACGGTCACTTGGCGGCGACGTCCTTGGCGGGTAGCGTGGTTTACGGCGAGCGCACCGAGCGGGCGCGCAACACATTTTTCAAAGGTGCCGGCACCTCACTGGCTGGTGCAGGCCTTGTCGCTTCGGCGACCGCAGCGCTGGCTGACGAAGCCGTTTCTGTCGATGATATCGTCCAGAACAAGGCGTGGCTCGAAGGGAACTTCGATTGTACCTACGAACCGTGCGGGCAGAGCACATGGGGCATCCAAGACGAGTTTCCCTTTATGTCCGCCGCCAGCCAACATGCCCCAGCTGCACCCCCACCGAGGGCGCAACGTGGAGCATCGTTGCCGCCAAGGTCGACGAATTCGGCATTCCTATTTATCATGACAGCCGCGCTGTCGAGCTCATTGCCAACACGAGCGGCGGGGTCATTGGCGCGACCACCGAAGACGGTCGCAGCTTCAAGGAAAAGAAAGGCGCGCTGCTGACACAGGCGGTTTCGAGACCGATTTAGACATGATGAGAACCTATCTGTTCGTCGGCTATCCCAACACATTGAACAAGGAATCTCAATTCAACCGTGGCGACGGCATCAAGATGGATACCTCCGACGAGCATAACGCCCGCACCTGGATCCGCTGGTCAACGTACGGCTAATCTTCATTGACAGCCGCAGCCACCGTTTCATGGACGAGGACGTGCTCTACACTGAGCTGCCGCGCTACGGCAAGCAGTACCGCGAGGACGCCTCCATCGAATCGTCTATGCTGTCCGGTGCCTGGGCAATTTTGGTCAGGAGGAGTTTGACGAAGGCCGCATTTTCTCCACGAGCTGCTTTGCTGCGATGAAGGCTACCGAGGGCCGCTTTGCCACCAGCCAAGAAGGTCCGGACGCCGGCGCTTATAGGGCCGCGTGCGCCTTCGTATCTCAGGGGATAGAGCACCGCTTTACGAGGGCGGCTACCTGGGTTTGTCGGTTTTTGGGCCGGCCACCACCCTGGTGGTGTTCGAAGTGCCGCAGGAAGACCTCGACGCGCTCAATGCGCTGGCGGGGGTAGGGGCGTCGACTGGGCCGCCGGCGAGCAGCTCGGCGAGCTCCTCGCGGCTGTGCACGTCGAGCTTGCGGTAGATCGACTGCACCTGCGAGCGCACCGTGTTGACCGACACCCGGCTCCGTCCGGCGATGTCCTTGATGGGGGCTCCGCGCAGCAGCAGCTCGAGTACGTCCAGTTCGCGCTGGGTGAGGCCTGCCTTGCGGCAAGCGGCCCTGCGCAGTTCCGAGGGGGTTGCTTTTGCCGTCACGTCTTCCGAGATCGTTGGTCGGTTTTCCGTGGCGCTGTGAGGGACCGGTGCCGCCCAGTCGTTGAAAAGCGTCAGAATTGCCGCCAGGACGAGGCACAGAAGCACGACGACGAGAGGAGCGAACGTGTCGGAGCCCATCGTCTGTTCAAGGTAGCGCGCCGCATAGAACGCCGCAAAATAGAGGGAGACCCACTTCGCTGCGTGCGACCCCGCCCGAGATGCGGGCCTGCTTGCACCGAGATAGCAGGCTATCGAGAAAGTGAGCACCATGCTCACCGCGTAGCTCATGGATTTGGAAAGCGATATCCAGTCGTTGTTTTCGGGGAAGAGGAGCGTTAGCACGACGCTGAGGCATTGGGTGAGCAGGGCGATGCACACGAAGCCCTTGAGGAGGGAGTCCTCCCGTAGTGCGATGACGGCGACCAGCGATATGCCTGCGATGATGAGCGACCCGAGCAGCCAGACACCCGACACGGTCTCAGAAAAGCCAAAAAGCAGCCCGTGCGAGGCGCAGCACGCGGCGATAACGACGGCGAGCGTGGCGATATTGAACGGGGTGAGCCGCCTTTGCCCGCCGGACGGCAGGGCGGATTCCTCCTCCGTCTCCACCGGGCAGCCGGTGGGGTCGCGCGGTTTAAGGGCGAGGCAACCCATGATGAGCAGCGGTGCTCCGATCGCCGCGATGTGTTGGACGGTGGGCGGAACCAGGAACAGAATGGAATAGAGCAGGTATTGCACGGTGAACGACAGACATAGCCGCGCCAGGACCGCTCGGAGGTCCGAAGAGCAGTTGTCTTCGCACCAGACGCGCAGCGTCCAGCAGAACAAGACGATAAGGACCACGGCCACCGCGACGGAAGCCGCGGAGGATTGGGGCGTCGCATAGAGGCCTGTCGCGTAGGCGGCGGCGCCCAGCACTCCCAGGGCAAGGCAGACGGCCTTTCGATGCGCTGCAAAGAATGGTCCGAGCTTGACAAACGACAGCAGGATGCTGGCGACGACAAGGGCAATCGCCTGAACCCAGCCGTCGAGGATGTCGGGGGCAAGGCTTGTTTCGTACATCGCCACAAGGCCGGTCTGCATCGAGAGCCACGCTCGCGTGCACCCTATGGCGACGATGGAGGGGATGAACCCGTCTATCGCCCGAAAGATAAAGGCGAGGTTCGGCGACGGCCCTGTCGTATCGCCCGCCATGTTGGGGGAATCGCGTCGGTTGTCCAATCGTCCGCCCAATCTCCTGCAAGTTGGCCATGTCTGCCGTGACAGTCGGTTAGAAGCCGTCGGGCATGCCTGTCCCTATGGGGTTATTATCGCAGGAGTGTGCTCGTTTTCTCAAATAGGTGCCCAAAATGAGTCGGCCCCGAATCCGCAGAGCGGGATTCGGGGCCGGGGGTTTGCCTGTGGCGGCGCTGTCAAAGGTTCGTCGCTTATGCAGGATATGCCCTGCTATGCCCCCATCGCGTAGGTTCCGGCGGCTTCGCCGGCGATGGAGCCGAACGTGGCACACAAGGCGAGCCCTCCGCCGTACTCCTTGTAGAACACGCCGCCTGCGGCCATGGGGGCGGCGTAGAGGCCGGCGATGACCTGGTCGCCAATTCCCATGACCTCGCAGCTGTCGCTGACCTCGATGCCACCGTAGAAGCCGCTGATACCGGCCGTGGCTTGTATCGCGTAGAATGGTGGGGTGTCGAGCTTGGTGAGGTAGCCGGTGGGTAGGGGTGACTTGGGGATGGCGAGCTCCATCGTGGCGTCGGCCGCCGCGGCCTGCTGGTACTCGGCGATGGTCTTTGTGAGGTTGTATCGGTTCACCTTGTAGTTCGCCATCTGTTCGGCGAGCTCGTCGACGGTTTCGGCCGTGACGACGATGGCGCCGTTCTCGATAAGGCTGTTGAGGTCGCCCGCATGGTTCTCGGCCGAGTCGACGATAACGAAGATATGGCCGTCGGCTTCCTGCAGGGCGTCGTTAGCCAGGTAGTTGTCCCCCACGTAGTTCTCCGGGCCCTCGTCGGTGAAGCGCAGGCCGTTGGTGTTCACGGCGATGCCCTCGGTGGAGAGGCGCTGGACGATTCCCATGACGGATGACACGGCGTTGAGGTCGGCGGCGTCGTATTCGGCCTCGGTGTCCGGGGTGAGCGCGGGCCACGGGTTCAGGTGCCCGTAGAAGCGCCCACAACCCTTGCTAAGGCGTGCGCCGTATCTCAGGGCGAGGTTGATACCCGCTCCCTTGTTGTAGGGGGTGGCGCGGCAGATGGCGCAGTCGCCCCAGCGGCCCAGGTGCTCCTCAATCAGGCCCTTGTTGTTCTGGAAGCTCCCGGTGGCGATGACGGTCGCCTTGGCGCCGATGCACGTCGAGGTGCCGTCCTTGGCGCGCACGACGGCGCCAACGATGGAGCCGTCCTCGGCGGGGACGAGGTCTTCGAGATAGGTGTCGACCCGCAGGTCGGCCCCCTCGATGAGGCTTTCGAAGAAGGCGCGGCGGCCGTCGGCCATGTCGGCGCCGCCCACGGAGAAGCCGATGAGGTGCGCACCGTACAGGGGGTAGTCGAAGTCGAGCGTGGAGGCGTCCAGGCCCGACTCGTTGAGCGTCCAGTCGCGGACGTCCTGCCACCTTTCGATGAAGATCCGGCGGCGGTTCGGGTCGGCGCTCGGCAGCAGTTGGTCGATGTTTTCCGGTGTGATGTCCCATGTATGGAAATAGCCGCCGCTTAGAAGGGCCGTGCCGCCGACTTTGGGAGACGCCTCGACGATGACGACCCGGGCTCCCTGCTGCATGGCGTAGTTGGCGGCATAGCATCCGCCCGCGCCGGCGCCGAGCACGAGGACGTCGGTCTCTTCGTCGAACTGCCCGGCCGCTGCCTCGTCGGCCTGGGCGACGGCTGCGCCGGCGGTCGCGAGGGCGGCGCCGCCCACGGTGGCGCCCTTGAGGAAGGTTCGGCGAGAAGTCTTGGCGGTCATGGTCGTATCCCCTTTCAAACGGCATCTATCCTTCTGTGGGCCGGTCGTGCTGCCGCCCGCATAAGGCGACTGTATGTTTCGCCGCGGCATCCGTCATCATGCAGCGCCTGCCACAGACGGCTGACGTCTTGATGACGCATGTATGACGAGATGGATGAAGAAGTTGACGATTGCTTTTTGAACGATGACGCCTAACTGCAGATATACCTTGCCTGGGGAACGAGCCAGACAGTTTGGCGCGCCTGCCTGCGTTCTTTAGTGCCCGGTGGCGCGCCATCTCGCCCCGGTTGTCTGCATCGGACGTTTCTGCGTGCGCCCCGGCGCGGCACCCTGT
>CAZBEP010000150.1:0-4974 GCA_964490925.1 uncultured Eggerthellaceae bacterium
CGGCGTGCGGCGCGAACTCCGAGAGCTTGCCCGTCACGCGGTCGGAGAAGCGCGCTCCCGCGGCGATGATGAGGTCGCTTTCCGTGAACGCGAGGTTTGAGTACTTCGAGCCGTGCATGCCGACCGGGCCCAAGTTGAGCGGATGCGACGCCGGGAAGCAGCCCTTGCCCATGAGGGTGGTGATCACGGGGATCTGCATGAGGTCCGCAAGGGCCACAAGCTCCTCGGTCGCGCCCGAGGAGACGACGCCGCCGCCCGCGTAGAGGACGGGACGGCGCGCATCGCGGATCTTGGCGACGGCCGCGCGGATCTGGCGCGCGTTGCCCTTGTACGTCGGCTTGTACGAGGGGATGCCAACCGCCTCCGGGTAGTGGAACTCCACCGTCTCGCTCGCAAGGTCGCTCGGAATGTCGATGACGACCGGCCCGGGGCGACCCGTCGAGGCGATGTGGAACGCCTCGCGGAACGTCCGCGCGAGGTCGGCGGCGGACTTGAGCAAAAAGCTGTGCTTGACCACCGGCATCGTGATGCCGACGATGTCTGATTCCTGGAAGGAGTCGGTGCCGATGACGCCGCGCGGCACCTGGCCGGTGAGCACGACGAGCGGCACCGAGTCCATGTAGGCAGTCGCGATGCCCGTGACGGTGTTCGTCGCGCCCGGGCCGCTCGTCACGAGCGCGACTCCCACCCTGCCCGTCGCCCGGGCGTAGCCGTCGGCCTCGTGTACCGCGCCCTGCTCGTGGCGCGCGAGGACGTGGCGGATCTTCTTCGAGTCGTAGAGCGCGTCGTAGATCTTGATCGCCTGGCCGCCGGGATAGCCGAATACGACCTCGACCCCTTCGGCCTCAAGCGACGCGATGACGGCCTGCGCGCCGGTGAGCGCCCTCCCCTCGTGCTCGGTGCGCGAACGCGGCGCGCCCTGCGCCGCTCGCGCCGCTGCGGCCTGCGGTGCGGCCTTGCGCGCGGCCTGCGGTGCGGCATTGCGCGCGGCCCCGCCTTGCTGCGTCTGCTGGCTCATGAGACATACGCCCCCTTGTCTGCGGACGAGACGAGCTTCGCGTACTTCGCGAGCACGCCGTGGCGGTACTTGGGCGCAGGCGCGCGCCATGCGGCGCGGCGGCGCGCAAGCTCCTCGTCGGACACATTGAGCACGAGCGCGCGCCCTTCGATGTCGACGGTGATCGAGTCGCCCTCCTCGACGAGCGCGATCGGGCCTCCGGCCGCCGCCTCGGGACTCACGTGCCCGACGGCGGGTCCTTTCGTAGCCCCCGAGAAGCGCCCGTCGGTGACGAGCGCGACCGATGTGGAAAGCCCCATGCCGACGATCGAAGAGGTGGGCGTCAACATCTCGCGCATGCCTGGGCTTCCGGCCGGCCCCTCGTAGCGGATGACGACGACGTCGCCCGGCTTGATGGCGCCGGCGTTGATGGCGGCGCACGCCTCCTCTTCGGAGTCGAACGTGCGCGCCGGGCCGGTGTGCGTCAGCATCGCCGGATCGACGGCCGACTTCTTCACCACCGCGCCGTCGGGCGCGAGGTTGCCGTGCAGCACGCGCAAGGCGCCGTCCGGCGAGAACGGGTTGTCGTGGGTTCGGCAGACCTCTCCGTCGGCGGGAGGGCAGCAGGTGCGCAGGTATTCGGGCAAAGGCCCCATGCAGGTCACCGCGCTGCGATCGAGCAGGCCGAGCTCGTCGAGCTCGCGCATGACCGCGGGCACGCCGCCGACCGCGTAGAGGTCGGTCAGCGGGCGCGGGCCGGACGGTGCGAGCTTCACGAGATGCGGCGTGCGCGCCGAGGCCGCGTCCCAGTCGTCCATCGTGACGGGGCTGCCCGCCTCCTGCGCGATCGCCGTCAGGTGCAGCACCGTGTTCGTCGATCCGCCGAAGGCCATGTCGCACTCCATCGCGTTGCGGATGGCGGCCGCGCTCACGATGTCGCGGATGCGAAGCCCCTGTTCGAGCAGCTCCATGACCTTCATACCGGCGCGCTTGGCGAGCCGGATGCGCTCGGAATAGACTGCGGGCACCGTGCCGTTGCCGGGAAGCGCGACGCCGAGCGCCTCGCAGAGGCAGTTCATGGAGTTCGCGGTGAACAGCCCCGAGCAGCTTCCGCAGGTCGGGCACGCCGTGTCCTCGTAATACGCGAGGTGTTCCTCGCTCATGCGCCCCGCCGCGACCGCCGCCGCCCCGTCGAAGAGCGTGTTGAGGTCGGTCGCGGGGCCGCATCCGCCGCGCTGGGCGCCCGCGAGCATGGGGCCGCCCGACACGAACACCGTCGGCACGTTCACGCGCAGGGCGCCGAGCAGCATGCCGGGAACCACTTTGTCGCAGTTCGGGATGCATACGAGCGCGTCGAAGGCGTGGCCTTGCACGGCGCATTCGACGGAATCGGCGATGACCTCGCGCGACACGAGCGAGTAATGCATGCCTTCGTGGTTCATGGCGATGCCGTCGCACACGCCGATCGTGGTTATCTCGAACGGGACGCCGCCCGCGAGGTAGATGCCGGCCTTGACCGCAGCGGCGATCTTGTCGAGGTTGTTGTGGCCGGGGATGACGTCGTTCTGCGAATTGAGGACGGCGACGAAGGGGCGCGCCATCTCCTCGTCGGTGACGCCGTCGGCCTTGAGCAGGCCGCGGTGCGGCGCGCGCGCCACGCCGCAGCGGATCTGAGCGCTTCGAAGCTGCATTGCCAGAGCTCCTTTCTCTCGCCGACCCGCCCGGACGCGGCGCGCGCTGCGCCTTCCCGGCGGCCGGGCGCCCGACGCTCGCCGGAGCCGTGCGGCCGGGCGCTCGGTGCTTGCCAGAGCCGTGCGGCCGATGGGTCGAACATGAAAAAACCCGCTTGCGCGGGCCTCGCCAGGAAACTGGGCGTCAAGGGAAGCGGGCTGCGCGAGGATGCGCGGATGCTGCTTCGACTGGTAACGGCAGTCGCCGGCTCGGCCTACGCGCCCCGCGCCGCCGGTGGTGTGCGGCCGACACGAAGCGTTCGTCCAAGCTGCTCGGAGGGGGCGTTCGGATCCGTCCACCGCCGGCTCGCACCAGCCGCCGGCTCTCTGGAAGATGGGTTCGTCCCTACTGTCCTCTTCATCGCGTGCTCTCTTGGATTGTGGTGCGGCAGTATACCGTATGCACAGGCGGGCGCAAGCCCGATTCGACGACGTTGCGCATGATCGACAAAGTTGCGCGCGAGCGCGCGCATGTGCGCTACAATGGGCTGCGTCGCGCGGGCCTGTAGCTCAACGGTGGAGCAGGGGACTCATAATCCTTTGGCTGTCGGTTCGAATCCGGCCGGGCCCACCACGCGCCTTCCGTCACGCACCGCACGCGGGGCGCCGCCGACGCGACCGGCCTTCCGCCGGCGCCTGCAGCCCGCCTTCCGGCAACGCTTGCGGTCCGCCTTCCGGCGGCGTCCTCAGTACACCATCCCCATCGCCTCGCGCACCTCGTCGAGGGTGGCGTTCGCGATCTCGTTCGCGCGGCGGTTGCCCTCGTGAAGCACCTCGTCGATATAGCCCGCCCTTTCCTCAAGCTCGCGCCGACGCTCGCGGATGGGGGCAAGGTAGCCGTTCACGCTTTCGGTCACGTACTTCTTGAGCGCGCCCGCGCCCGCGTCGCCGATCTCTGCGGCAATCTCGGCCTCGGGGCGGCCGGTACACAGCGCCGCTGTCGTGAGCAGGGCGGACACGCCGGGACGGTTCTCCTTGTCGAAGGTGATCGCGCGCTCGGAGTCGGTTCTCGACTTCCTGATGAGTTTCGCCGTCTCCTCTTCGGTGGCCGACAGGCTGATCGCGTTGCCGTAGCTCTTCGACATCTTGCGGCCGTCGAGCCCGGGGATCTCCACCGCGTCGGTGAGCACGCCGGCCGGTTCGGGAAACACCTGCCCGTAACGCTCGTTGAAGCGGCGGGCGACAAGGCGCGTCTGCTCGATGTGCGGTAGCTGGTCTTTGCCCACCGGCACGATGTTGCCCTTGCAGAACAGGATGTCGCACGCCTGATGGACGGGGTAGGTGAGCAGAAGCCCGGTGAGCGCATGCCCCGACGCCTCCTGCTCGGCCTTGACCGTCGGGTTGCGCAGCAGCTCCGCCTCGCTCACGAGCGAAAGGAACGGCAGCATGAGCTGGTTTAATGCCGGCACCGCCGAATGCGTGAAAATGATCGTCCGCTCTGGGTCGATCCCGCAGGCCACATAGTCGATCACCATGTTGCGCACGTTGTCTCGCACGTCCTTGGTCGTGTCGCGGTCGGTGATCACCTGGTAGTCGGCGATGACGATGCGCGTCGCGATTCCGAGCTCCTGGAGCGCCACGCGCTCGCGGATCGTTCCGAAGTAGTGCCCGAGGTGGAGCCTGCCCGTCGGGCGGTCGCCCGTGAGCATGATGTAGTTTTCGGGATGGACGGGCAGGTCGGCGCGGATCTCGTCGCTGCGCCGCCTGCTCGCCTCGAAGCTTTCGGAAGCCATGTGTCGCCTTTCGATTGATCGGCCCCGCATGCAGGAGGCCGCCTTTTGCCGCCCCGGACGGGGAGGCCACCATGACCTCGACCGACCCGCCCGCGCCCGACCTCTTTTGCCGCCCCAGGCAGGAAGGCCGCACGGCGTTTCAGTGTAGCACAGCGACGCGGCGCCTGCGGCGCACCGGAGCCGCCGTGTGCGGAATGCGGGGAGGGCGCGGAGGCGCCCGGAAATGGCGCGCCGTGCGAGAATGCGAGGAAGGCGCGGAGGTGCCCGCCCGGAAAAGTGTGTCTCGAGTGTGTCTCGCCGGTTCCGGCATCGAAGGAAAGGCCGGGCGACTCGCGTGCCCGGCCTGCGGCTTCTCTGGTGGTCGCTACAGGATTCGAACCTGTGACCCCCGCCGTGTGAAGGCGATGCTCTCCCGCTGAGCCAAGCGACCGAAGTATGTGCGAAGCGCCTGCTTCGATTCCGAATCGTACCCGAAGGAAGCCGACCGCGCAAGCCCCGTGTTCGCAACGTGCGA
>CAZBEP010000151.1:0-4831 GCA_964490925.1 uncultured Eggerthellaceae bacterium
ACCGAGCCGTTCCCGTAGACGTTTTGGATGGCGCGCGCGAAGAGCGGGGCGATCGAGATCACCTTGATCTTTCCCGTCTGGCGCTCTTCGGGAACGGGGATCGTGTTGCAGAACACGGCCTCCTCGATCGGCGCGTTCTCGAGGCGCTCGAAGGCGGGGCCGGAAAGCACCGGGTGCGTCGCGCAGACGTAGACCTTCTCGGCGCCTTCGTTGCGCAGCGTCTCGGCTGCGGCGGCGATCGTGCCGCCCGTGTCGATCATGTCGTCGTTAATGATGCAGGTCTTGCCTTCGACCTCGCCGATGAGCGCGGTGATCTCGGCCTTGTTGTGGCCGGGACGGCCCTTGTGCATGATCGCGAGGTCGGCGCCCATGATGTCGGAGAACTTCTTCGCGGCCTTGGCGCGCCCGACGTCGGGACTCACGATGCAGAGGCGCTTAGGGTCGAAGTTCCTCGAGCGAAAATAGTCGGCGAGGATCGGCAGCGCCGTCAGGTGGTCGACCGGGATGTCGAAGAAGCCCTGGATCTGCCCCTGATGCAGGTCGATCGTCATCACGCGGTCGATGCCGGCGACCTCGATGAGGTTCGCGACGAGCTTCGCGGTGATCGGCTCGCGAGCGGCCGCCTTGCGATCCTGGCGGGCGTAGCCGTAGTGCGACACGACCGCGCAGATCGTGCGGGCCGAGGCGCGCTTGGCGGCGTCGGCCATGATAAGCAGCTCCATGAGCGCGTCGTTCACGTGATCGCCCGCGACCGACTGCACGAGGAATACGTCCTTGCCGCGCACGCTTTCGAGGTAGCGGGCGTAGATCTCGCCGTTGGAGAACTGCTCGAGCTTCACGTTGCCGAGCTCGATCCCCAGCTCGTTGGCGATCTGCTCTGCCAAGTCCGGATTGACCGAGCCGGAGAACACCGCCATGCTCTTTTCCATTATCGTCACCATGCGGGCTCCTTAACCGTCGCCTCCCGTTCCGTTCCGTCGCGACAGCGGCCGCCGGCGCGCCGCCGCGCGGCTATTGTACCCCACCGGATTTCCATTGCCGGCGCTTGCGCGCCGCCCAGCCCTCGATGTTCCTCTGGCGGGCACGGGCGACCGCGAGTGCGTCGGCCGGCACGTCTTTCGTGATGGTCGAGCCCGCGCCGATGATCGCGCCGTCGCCGACCTCTACCGGCGCGACGAACATCGTGTCGCTGCCGACGAACACGCCGTCGCCGATGACCGTCCGGGACTTCTTGCGGCCGTCGTAGTTGCAGGTGATCGTGCCAGCGCCGAGGTTCACGTCCTCGCCGACGGTCGCATCGCCCACATAGCTCAAATGCGGCACCTTCGATCCCTTGCCCACCGTCGACTTCTTGATCTCCACGTGCGTGCCGGCTTTCGCGCCCTCGCACAGGTGCGCGCCGGGGCGCAGGTAGGCGCGCGGGCCGCAGGTCGCGCCGTCGTCGACGCGCGCCCCGACGGCGATCGTCTCGTCGATCACGCAGCCGCGCCCGACCTGCGTGTCGGTCAGGCGCGCGTTCGGGCCGACGACGCTGTCCTCCCCGACCGACGTCGCACCGAACAGCATCGTCATGGGGAGCAGCTCCACGTCGGCGTCGATCCTCACGTCCGGGCCGATCCACACGAGATCGGGGTCGGCCATCGTCACGCCGGCGGCGAGGTGGTGCGCGTTGATGCGGCGCTGGAGGTGCTTGGCCGCCTCCGCGAGCTGCGCGCGGGAGTTGACGCCGAGGCATTCGGCAGGGTCGTCGGCGGGCAGCGCGCGGACGGGGAGGCCGGCCTCCCGGGCGATGGCGACGACGTCGGTAAGGTAGAGCTCGCCCTGGGCGTTGTCGGATCCCACCTGGGACAAGGAGTCGAACAGCGCACGGGCGTCGAAGCAGTAAAAGCCCGCGTTGCACTCGGTGACGGCCGCCTCCTCGGGCGAGGCGTCCTTTTGCTCGACGATGCGCGCGAGCCCGCCGTCGCCGTCGCGGATGATGCGGCCGTAGCCGAACGGGTCGGGCAGGTCCATCGTGAGCACGACAACCGCCGCGTCCGTGCGCTCGCGCTCCTCGATGAGCGCACGGATGGTTTCCGGCGTGACGAGCGGGCAGTCGCCCGAAAGCACGACGACCGAACCTTCGAAACCGGCCAACGCATCGGCGCAGCACAGAACCGCGTCGGCCGTGCCGAGCCGCCGCTGCTGCACGACGATCTCGGTGTCGGCGACAATCGGCTCGACGACCTCGCGCCCGTGCCCGACGACCGTCACGACGCGGCCGGCTCCGGCGGCGCGGGCGACGTCGGCGACCCAGCGGACGAGCGGCTTGCCCAAGATCTCGTGGGCGACCTTCGGCTTCTTCGACTTCATGCGCGTTCCCGCGCCGGCCGCCAGGATGACGGCGGCGACGTTTGCGCCCGCAGCGGTTTCGGCGTTCATGTGCTTCCTTTCGACGGATATGACCCACAGCATAGCGCACAGCGGCAGAGCGCGGACGCGCCGTTTGCCGGCACGCCGCTCGCGCCGGCCGAGCGAGGCGCCGCGCATTAGCGCCCGCATGTCGCCATCGGCGCGCTGCGGCCCGTCAGCCGTCTGCGCGCGACGAGTCCCCCGGCGTGATGCTCATGCTTTGGAAGCGGGCCTCCATCCAGGCGTTGCCGAAATTCTCGGCGTAGAACTCGTCGATGGGAGACTCGGGCGCCTTCCCCGACAGGCGCTCGTACCAGCAGTCGAGCGCCTGCAGCGTCATGACCCCGTTCGCGATCATGAGCGCCGCGCACGCCGTCGTCACGGCGTAGCGCGCCTTCCACGGAATCTTGTTCACCGCCGTGAGCAGGATCGGCAGGATCAGCTTGATCCACACGACCCCCAAACACCCCCACATGGCCATGAACTGCCCGTTCGTGCGCCCGCCGATCGAAAGGAACGTGCCGGTGTAGTCCCACGCCTTCGCGCCGAACGCCGTCTCCATGAACCAGCTCACGAAGAACTCGAAGGCTCCTCCGATCACCGCGCTCACCAAAAAGACGATGACGACGTTCGCCTTGTGGAAGCGGTTGAGCGCGAGCGTCATGAGCACGGCGCCGAAACCGTAGATCGGCGAGAACGGCCCGAACAGCATGCCCGCGCGGTCTTGGTAGACGCCCGGATCGACGACGGCCATGTGGTAGACGACCTCGATGAGAAGCCCGATCATGCTCGCCACGACGAAGATCCAGAACAGGTTGAAGAAGTCGAGCGCGATGAAGCCCCGACCCGTCTCGTCGAGGCCGAGCGTGCCGTCCTCTGCCTGCTCGCGCGTGCGCATCTTGTTGAGTTGCCGCGCAAGCCTGCGCTCGCGGGAAAGCGACGGGTCGAGGTAGCTTGTGAGGCCGAGCTGCAGCGCCACCATGACGAGAAAGAATACGAAGTCTCGCCCGATGCCGAACAGCATGATGTCGCACACGATGGCAACGGCCATGAGCAGCGCGACGATGCGCGACACCTGCGCTGCGCCGCGCCGCTTGTCAAGGAGGAGGCGGAGGCCGAACACCGTCGTCAGCACGACGATGCCGAGGATCGAAAGGGCCATGACGACCCCGACGGCGATCGTCGTCGCCGTCATCGATGCGTAGTCGCCCGACTGGAACGTCGTCACGAACCCGAAGGCCGCGAAAGCCGCGACCGCGCATGTGAGGAGGCCGACGACGAAGCTGAGCGCGCCGACGACCCGCAGCGCGACGGGTACCCTTCGTTTCGCGACGATCTCCTCGTTGCGCCGCTCTACTTCGTCCATGATCTTGTCGACGTCGATGATCTCGTCGGGGTCCTCGAGCGCGTCGGCCGCCTGCCGGATCGCGTCGTCGAACACGGCGCGCTCCTCCGGGCTGGCTCCCCCGAACGCGCTTTCGCTCTTAAGGACGTCCGCCGCGCTCTCCGGCTCGTCGGCCTGAATGCGCGCTCGGGACGCGGCGGCTTCGTCTTTCATGAGCCTCCCTGCTCGGTGCCGGGCGTTCATGCCGCGGCCGAATACGTCACGCCCCATGGTAGCAGACCGAGCCGCGCCCGCCGCGACGGGCATCGAGCGGACGGCGCCTACGCAACCGGCGCGGGAAACGTCGCCGCGTCGAGCTCTTCGAACGAACGGACGGCAAGCTCGGCCTCGGCGGCGAGGTCGTCGAACGAGCCGGCGACATCGGTGTCGTAGACGGCCGCCGTGCGGTAGCCGGCCGCCTTAAGCGTGCGCACTGCGTACAGCGAGTCCTCGAAGCCCCAGGTGTGCGCGCGATCGAGGCCGAACGGCTCGCGCGCGCGGTCGTAGACGGCGGGCTCGCGCTTCGACGCGCCGACGTCGTCGACCGACACGATGGCGGCAAGGTAGGGCGCGAAGCCGGCCGCCTCGAGCCCGACCCGCAGATACGGAAGCGGGCTCGACGACGCCACGCTCATCGGCACGCCGCGATCAGCGAGCCCCCGCACAAACGCGAGCGCGCCCGGACGGGCGCGGGCCTTTGTGCGGTAGCAGGAGAGCATCGCCGCATCGATCATGCCCACGACGTCCTCCGCGCTCGCCCCGAGCCCGAAGCGCTCGTGGTAGAAGGCGCCCACCTCGGGGATCGTGAGCGTCGTGAGCGTGTTGATGTCCTCCTGCGTCGGAGCGACGCCCGCGCGCTCGAACAGGCCGCCCTCGACCTCGTGCCACGCATCCATCGTGTCGAGCAGCGTCCCGTCGCAGTCGAACACGACCCCGAAGTCAGCCATGCGTTTCCCCTCTTCGCTTTTCCGCGTCCGCGCCGCACGAAGCCTCGGCCACATGATCGACCCGCGAGCGCGCAAGGCCGTCGCTCATCGCATGAGCAGGGCGTGCGGC
>CAZBEP010000152.1:0-4806 GCA_964490925.1 uncultured Eggerthellaceae bacterium
GCCCCTACGAGAACAGCGCGAACAGCCGATCGAGGAAGCCCTGCTCCTCGGCCTCGGCGTCCTCTTCTGCGTCCTCGGGCTCCGGCGCGGCGATGGCCTCGGTGGAGATCACGAACTGCACGAGCTCCACGTTCACGTTCTTCTCGCTCGTGAAGCTTACCGGCACGTAATCGCTCTTGTCGTACTGAGCCACCATGTCGTCGATGGCCTGCTGCACCTCGTCGGGCATGGCCTGCACCTCGGTGTAGAGCGTCGACAGGCCGCTCGTCAGCTCGTCCGCGCCCGACGCGAGCTGATCCGCGCCGTCGGCCGAGCTTGACGCGCCGGCCGCGAGCTGGCCAGCGCCGTCGGCGAGCTCGCCCGCGCCCGACGCGAGCAGCTCGAGCGCCGAGGCCACGCTGCTCGCCCCGCCGGCGAGGCTCTGCGCGTCGGCGGCCTCCCCGACGCCCGCAGCCGCGGCGGCCAACGCCGCCGCCGCGCCCTCGTGCCCCGCGCTCTCGCCGACCGCCTCCACTGCAGCCTGCACTCCCGCGAGCGCCGCAAGCGCCCCCTGGTCGGCCGCTGCGGCCAGCGCCGCCGTCGCCGCCGCCTGAGAGGCCGCCGCCTGGGCGTCGGCGCCCGCCGCCTCGGCCGCCAAAAACGCCGGCACGTACGCCGCCGAATATGCGCTCGCGTACGCCGTCATATACGACTGGAGCGCCGCCTGCAGCTGCGCCTGCAGCTCCTCCTCGGACGACGCCTGCGCACCCTCCGCCTCCGCCTGCGCCGACAGCCCGTCGCGGTACGCCGCGAGGCCGTCGGCGATTCCCTGCGCGCCCTCCGCCGCCTGGCCGATGCCGTCCGCAAGCTCCGACGCGCCCTCGCCCGTCGCCTGCGCGCCGCTCGCGAGCGACCCGAGGCCGTCCGCAAGCTCGCCCGCCCCGGACGACAGCTGCCCCGACCCGTCGGCGACCTGCCCGATGCCGTCGGCGAGCTGGCTGAACCCGGACACGAGGTCATCGGCGCCCGACACCTCGATCGCAAACGACAGCGGCACCGCCGCGAAGCTCACGCCCGCCATCGCGAAGTCCGAGACGTCGGCCGTCACCGAAAACGATCCGTCCGATCCGGGCATCGCCATGAACGTGACCTGCGTGTCCGATCCCGCCATCGCGATCTGCCCGTCGGGGGCCGCCACGTTGCGCGCGACGTCGCCGCCGAACGTAAGCGATATCTGCATGAGGTAGTTGTCGAAGTACGTCGGGTCGACCGCATCGTTTTGCGAGGTCTCGATGCGAATCTCGAGCGATCCCTCGGCGCCGCCGAGCTCGTCCGCAGCGACCTCCCGCCCGTCGAGCCAGTACGAAACCGACACGTTCCACGGCAGGTCGGCCGCGCCGAGGTTGCCCTGATAGCTGAACGAGCCTTCCGCCGCGTCGACGACGACGGCATCGCCCGACACGCCGATCTCGGACTCGTCGGTGAGGTTCTCCACCGCCTCGTAGGAGCCGTAGTCGACGACCTCGCCCGGCTCGTCGGGGTCGAGCACGTTCACGACGTACACGCCCTCGACCGCCCCCGCCGCAGTCAGCGTCGCGTAGACGACCTCCCGCTTCGCCGTGGCGTTTTCGGACGACGCCTGCGCCGCGGCCGCCGCGTCGGCGAAAGACGCTCCCGCGCCGCCCTCGGCGATCGCAACCTGCACGCCCCCGAGCAATCCGGCGCCCACAAGCGCCACCGTCACCGCAGTCGCTGTCGCAGCGCGGGAGCGCCGTTTGGCGGGTCGCGCATGGGCGGCGCGCGCGGCGAAGGCGTCACGTGAGGCAGAGGCGGCATGGGCAGCGCGCCTCGCGGGATCGGAATCGCAGAATCCGCGCGTCGCCGAGGCGGCCGCGTGCTTTCCGCGCGTTGCGTTCGTCATGGTCGATCATCCCTTTCAGTCGCGACGTCGGTCGCGGCGCGCCCGGGCGCCGCCGCATCGGGCGCGACGGGGAAGCAGAACCCCGAGCGCCACGTGAGCCTCGCAATCGGCCGGTCAAGCAGCGAAAGCAGCCCCGGCAGCATCGTTGCCACAAGGAAGAACGAAAGCAGCGTGCCGCGGAACAGGAGCAGACCGAGCACCGACACGATGCTGTTCGACGACGTGAGCCACAGCGCAAGCCCGGCGAGCGCGAGGATGCTCGCCGAGACGAGGATGCTCTTGAACGTCTCGCCCCACGTGCGCATGAGCGCCTCGCGCTTCGGCAGCGTCCGGCGGTAGCGGCGATACGTGTCGGCAAACAGGATCGCGTAGTCGACGGTCGCGCCGAGCTGCACGGTGTTGATGACGAGGTACCCCAGGTAGTTGATGGGATCGTCGGTGAAATACGGCACCGCGAGGTTGAGGTAGATGGCAGACTCGATGGTCGCGACCAAAATGAACGGCAGGATGAGCGACCGGAACGTCACGAGGATCACCAGCAGGATGGCGACGACGGCGATCACGTTGGTGACCGTAGAGTCCACCGCCGTGACGGCCTTCATGTCGTAGAGGTTCGCCGGCTCGCCCGCCACGAGGCCGCCGTCGCCGTAGTATTCCGCGACCTTTGCGCGCACGCCCTCGACGACGGAGAACGCCTCGTCGCCCTCTTTGTCCATGTCGCAGTACAGCACGATGCGCGCGTAGTTTTCCGAGTAGAACTGCTCGACGACCGCGCTGTCCAAAAACTCCTCCGGGATCTCCGCGCCGACCGACGCGGCGTACGACACGACGGATGTGACCTGGGAAATCTCCGCAAGATCGGCGGAAAGCCGCGCCTCGGTTCCGACGTCGCCGCGCGGCACGAACACGACGAGCTGCGTCTCGCGGCCGTAGACGCCCTCGATGGCCTCCTCGTCGAGCGCGGCGCGCGTCTGGCTGCCCTCCGACGAGCCCATGCCGTAGAGGAAGCCCATGTTCGCCTGCGCGAGCCCGCACGGCACGATGAGCACGATCACGAGCGCGAGCACGGGGAACCGCAGCGGGCGCAGCACCCGGCCGACCCCGCTGAACGACGGCATGAGCCGGCGGTGCTCCGTCTTGTCGATGAGCTTGTAGCACAGAAGCGCGAATGCCGGCAGGAACACCATCACGCACATAAACGACAAGACGATGCCCTTCACGAGCGTGATGCCGAGATCCGCCCCGATGCCGAACTGCATGAAGCCGAGCGCCGCGAAGCCGAACACGGTGGTTGCGGCAGAGGCGGAAACAGCCGAGAAACTCTCGCGCATGGCGGCGCGCATGGCGGCCTTCGGGTCGGGCTCGCGCTCGCGGGCGCGCTGGAACGCATGGATGAGGAAGATCGCGTAGTCGAGCGACACGGCGAGCTGCAGGATGGGCGCGATGGTGAACGCGATGTAGGACACCTCGCCGACGAAGATGTTCGTACCCATGTTGAGCACGATGGACACCCCGATGGCGAGCAGGAAGAACACCGGCTCGATCCACGAGTGCGACGAGATCACGAGCAGCGCGATAATGAGCGGTATGAGGATGGCGAACGCGTTGGCGACCTCGCCGCCGGTCATCGCCTCCGTCTCCGCCGTCGAGACGGCCTCGCCCGTGGCATGGCCTTCTTCGCCGATGACGTCGTAGATCGCGTTGACCGCCTCGGATTCGCTGCCCGATTCGACCGTGACGGTGAACAGCGCGTGGCCGTCTTTGTAGTATGCATCGACGAGCGCCTGGTCCGCCGCTTCGAGAGGGGTCGCGACGTCCACGACGTCGTCGAGCCACATGACGCTCGTGACGCCGGGCGCGGCCTCGATCTGCTCCTTGACGGCGAGCGCCCCCTCTATCGTGGCGTCGTCGATCATGACGCGCGCGCTCGTGACGTTTTCGAACTCGTCGGCCATCACGGCGAGCGCGATCGTCGACTCGCTCTCTTCGGGCAGGTAGGATGCAAGGTTGTAGTTCACGGGAACGAACAGGGCGAGTGCGCCGCTCACGGCGGCGAGCGCGAACGTGAGCGCGACGATCGCCCGGCAGTGCTCGGTCACGATATGCGTGAAGCGATCCACCTCGCCCCGGCTCCCCCTCGTCTGCGATGCCGCGTCGCCGCTTCCCGGCCGAACCGCCCGCTCCGGACATCAGACCCGACACCGTGTTGCGTATCTTTCGCCCGTTTCGTTATATTACAAAGAGGCGGGATTCCCAACCGATAATCGAGCCGAAACTGTCAGGTTCCCGACATCCGCGCCCGATCTGTCGGTTCGCCCACGCAAACAACACAGGAGGCCGCATGAGGCAGGATCACCGCGTCCGCATCACGAAAATGCTTCTGACGGAGAGCTTCGCCGGCCTGCTCCGCGAAAAACCCGCCGCGAAGATCACCGTGCGCGAAGTGTGCGACCGCGCCGGCGTCAACCGGGCGACGTTCTACGCGCACTACCACGATCTCGACGACCTCAAGGGGGAGATCGAGCGCGAGCTTTCCGACGCGATAGCCGACGCGATCGTCGCGTCGCCGGAATCGGCCTCCATCGAGGCGTTCTGCGAGGAGGTCTGCCGGATCATCGCCGAGAACCGCAGCTGGTGCGAGGCGTTTTTCGGCGAGAACGGCGACCCGGACCTTCCCGTGCGCATCATCGAGCGCATGCGGCCGGAGGGCATCGCCACGTGGAGGCGCGACCGCCCCGACATCCCCGACTGCGAGCTCGAGCGGCTCTACACCTTCGCGGCGAACGGCAGCCTCGCCATCGTGTCGGCATGGGTGCGGGCGGGCATGCGCGAGCGGCCCGAAGAGATCGCGGAGTTCATCGGGCGCACCGTCGCGTCGTGTCTCGCCCGACGGTAGCGGCTCCATG
>CAZBEP010000153.1:0-4787 GCA_964490925.1 uncultured Eggerthellaceae bacterium
AGATCAGATGGAGAAAATGGAGCTGTGGATCAACGGTGAATGGCTCCAAGCGTCATCGGGTGCCACGATGAAAACCGTAAGCCCGAGCACCGGGGAAGCCGTTGGCGAGGTGCCGTGCGCCGGCAGCGAGGACATCGACCGAGCGGTGAGCGCCGCGCGTGCGGCCTTTCCCGCTTGGTCCGGGAAAACCCAGATGGAACGCTCGGATGTGCTTATCGAGATAGGGGATGCGCTCAAGAAGGCGGCTCCCGAGATGGCACGATGGGATGCGATCGAGCATGGACTGCCCATAGGGCAGGCGCTCGGCCCGGCATTCAGCGCAGGGGCAAACTTCGACACTGCGGCTGCGCTCTCTCGCGGCATCAACGGTCAGCTGCTGCGGGTTTCTAATCCAAAATGCATGTTCATGCTCGACTATGTGCCGGTCGGCGTCTGCGCACTCATAACGCCGTGGAACATGCCGTTATTCCTGTTGGCGAACAAGATCGCCCTCTGCATCGCGATGGGCAACACCTGCGTGGTAAAACCGCCTTCCTGCAATTCCGTCATCGGGCTGAAGCTTGCCGAGATTCTCGATTCGTGCGAAAAGCTTCCGAAGGGCGTCGTGAACATTATTACCGGGTCGGGGTCGGAAATAGGGGACTTGCTTTCCGCGCATCCCGGCATCGACTGCATCGGCTTTACGGGTTCGACCGAAACGGGATCGCAGATCCTCAAAGACGCCGCAGACACCTGCAAGAAGACAATCATGGAGCTTGGCGGTAAAAACCCGGCGATCATCTGCAAGGATGCGCCCCTCGAACAGGCTGTCGAAGTCCTCGGACACCATCAGTTCTTCAACTGCGGCCAGGCTTGCGGCTCGCCGGGGAGGATCTACGTCCACGACGAGGTGTACGACGAGTTCCTCGAGATGTTCACGAAAGAGGCAGATTCATACGTGCCCGGCGACCCCCTCGACCCGAGCACGACAATGGGGCCTCTGGTTACCGAGTCTCATTTGAACAGCGTGCTTCGCTATATCGAGATTGCAAAGGAAGAAGGGGCGACGCTCGTCGCGGGCGGGTCGAGGCTTACCGACGATGCACACAAGCTCGGCAACTATCTGCCCCCGACGATCTTCACCGACATCACCCCGGATATGACGGTGTACCGCGAAGAGATCTTCGGGCCTGTCGCCGTCATCGTTCGCTTCAGCGACGAGAACGAGGCCGTCTCCCTTGCGACAGACAACACGTACGGACTCACCGCTTCGATTTGGAGTACTGACATTGCACGCGCGCTCTCGATGGGGAAGCGGCTTCAGGTCGGAACGCTTTCGATCAACGAACACAACTGCCTTGGCCCTGAAGTGTGCTGGGGCGGAGTGAAGCAGAGCGGCATCGGAGGAAAAGAAGGAGGTCTTGCCGGTCTACTCGCGTTTACGGAAGAGAAGGTCATCACGGTCAGTCTCGCTTAAGAGCCCATAGCCTTCACGGGAGGAAAAGACCCCTCGGCATGATGGCAGAACGACGAACCGTTTCATTCTGAGATGGCGCGCAACGATGCCGTTTTCGAACAAAGCAGCATGAAAGGTGATGACAATGAACGTCCCGACTAAGATGATGGCGGCCGTTCTAGAGAAGTACAACGAGCCGCTTGTCTACAAAGAGATCTCGATCCCGGAAATGAAGCCGGGCGATATGCTCACGAAGGTTCTTCTCGCAAGCCTGTGCGGCACGGACGTCCACCTCGCCCACGACGAGTTGCCGTTCTCTCCTCCCCTGCCGCTGCTGATGGGTCACGAAACCGTTGCCGAGATCGTAACGCTTCCAGAAGGAATAACGACCGACGTCGCAGGGACGCCTGTCAAAGTGGGGGATCGGATCATGTGGGCCCACCATTTCGACGGCAGCTGCTATTCCTGCAAAGTGCTGCAGGATCCGAGTTCGTGCACCCGTAGCCAGGGCTACGGATTCCACCATTATGGTGGATTTGCCGAATACGAGGTCGTTTACGCAGGAACCGACTTCGTGCGCATCCCTGACGCCGTCTCGAACGAAGAAGCCGTTGGCTGCTGCTGTGCGGGAAGAACGGCGGTGTCGGGATTCGAGAAGCTTGCGAACTGCGGAGGCATCCGCATCGGCGACTCCGTATGCGTAACAGGCGCCGGCCCCGTTGGCCTATACTGCGTTGTGCTTGCCGCAGCGTCCGGTGCATCGAAAATTATCGCAACCGACCCGTCGAAAGAGCGCCTCGCTTTCGCGAAGCGGTGGGGAGCGACAGACATCGTGGATCCCTCCGAGCATCCTGACCCGAAGGAGCGCGTCGAATATATCCGCTCGCTGTGCGGCGGACGCGGCCCCGACATCATGATAGAGTGCTCAGGACAGGTTTCGGTTTTCGCCGAGAATCTTGACATCATTGCAAGCCCAGGCAAATACCTGCTGCTCGGGCAAACGAGCACGCGCGAGGTCGCGATCAGGCCCAACACCGTGCAGGATAAGAACCTTGTCGTCATTGGCAGCATGAGCGGTGATATTCGCCACTACATCAAATGCCTGAAGTTCGTCGAAGCGAATCGCGAGCGATACCCGTTCGGAGACATCATTTCGCGCGTATATCCCTTGGCTGAGATAAATCAGGCCCTTGCCGATATGCGGGCGGGCTCCGAGCTCAAGGCGGCGGTTCGCCCCTCGTAGCAAGGTGCCGATTGAATGTAGGTTTCGGCCTGTGGGCGCGCCGGACGCTTCCGGCGCGCCCCCCTTACGCGTCGAGGCTCTTCGGGTCGAGCAGGAACTGCCTGACGCCCATGGTCACGACGCCGTTTTCGTCGTACGAGGGCCTCCGGCTCCCCCCGACCACGATCACCTTCTTGAAGGAGTCGCCTACGCTGAGCAGCGGCCGCTCCTCCTGGGCCCGCTTCTCCTCGTCCGGCAGCAGGTAGGCGCTCTGGACGTAGTAGCGGCGGCTTCCCTCGTTTGCCACGAAATCGATCTCGGCCTGCGTTTTGGTGCCCCCTTTGCGCATCTCCACAACGCCGACGTCCACCGAGAAGCCGCGGGCGACAAGCTCGTTGTACACGATGTTCTCCATGATGTGCGTCGGCTCCTGCTGGCGGAAGTTGAGCCGGGCATTTCGTAACCCTACATCCTCGAAGTAATATTTCAGGGGGCTGCCGATGTGCTTCCGTCCCTTTATGTCGTAGCGCTTCGCGCGGCTTACAAGGAAGGCGTCCTCGAGGCAGTCCAGGTATCGCTTGATGGTGGGGGCGGAAAGCGCTTGGTGCCTTGTGCTTCTGAACGTCCGTTCCAGCTTGCTGGGATTGGTCAGCGAGCCGATGGACGAGGCGATCACGTCTATCAGCTCCGAAAGCCCGTCGTCGTTTCTGATCCCGTTGCGCTCGACGATGTCGCGCAGGTACGTCTCGTCGAATAGGCGTTTCAGGTACGCCATCTTCTCGCGGTCGTCGTCGAGGGTGGCTACGAAGGGCATGCCGCCGAAGGTCATGTAGTCGTCCCAGTCGTCGTCCCAGTCGCCGCCCTTCGCCGCGTGGTACTCGGAAAAGCCGAGGGGGTGGACGCGCACTTCGTCGCCGCGGCCGCGAAACTCCGTAATGATGTCGGTGGAGAGGAACTTGGAGTTGCTGCCGGTAACGTAGGCGTCCACGTTCGGGATGTGCAGGAATCCGTTCAGCACGTCCTCGAACTCGGGCATCATCTGAACCTCGTCCAGCAAGACGTAGTATCGCCCGCCGTCGACGAGGCGCTCTCGGACGTAGGAGTCGCACGTATCGGGATCGCGCAGGGGCCTGTTCCTACGGTCGTCGAGCTGAATGCCGATGATGTGGTCTTTCGGAACCCCGCTTTCCAAGAGGTGTTCGCGGAACAGGTTGAACAGCAGGTACGATTTTCCGCATCGCCTGGCTCCGGTGACCACCTTCACCAACCCGTTGTGCTTTTTCGAGACAAGCCTGTCGAGGTAGAGGTTGCGCGCGATTCTCATGCAAGCTCCTCATCTCAAGCCGAACATGCCGCGGACAAGGCCCATGATCCGGTTCATGGCGGCATCGTCCGCATATCCGAGCAGGCGGAAGCCGCGCCTGTCGACGTCGATGCTCCTCAGCGCCTCGACGCAAGCCCAGCCCCTGACGCCTTCGTTCTCGACGGGCACGTGCAGCGGGTACCCGTTGTCCTTGCTCGTGACGGGAACGACGCACGCCAAGCTCGAGCGCGAGTTGAATCCGAACACGCTCACCACGACCGCCGGACGGCTCTTTGCGGGCTCATGGCCGACGGAGGGGTTGAAGTCCACCTCGATGATGTCTCCTTGTTCCAGCGACGTCATGGGATTGCCTCTGCGCCAACGTCTTTGCCCCAATCGAATTCCGACGGGGCGCGGGCGCCGCGATAGCCGTCGAACGCGTCGTCCATGGACACAAAGGGCGCGGCCCCGTACGAGCGATGATTCTGGGAGGGGCGGATGAGGATGAACGGGCCTGCCTGGTCGGCGCCAGACCTCATTTCCAAGTTCGACCCGGTGTCGATCCCGACGGCCTCGCACATGCTCTTCGGAATGCGTACCGCACGCGATGTGCCCCATTCTCGCAAGCGGGTGTCGACCGCCACGTCTCCCGTCGCCGCCTTCGCAACCGCCATAGCACGCACCTCCCTGATAAGATATCTCTTGAGATATCTTATCAGGGAGGAATTGCGGAGGCAAGCAGGCTTTTTGCGAGCGTGATTGCCTCGGTCGCTTTGGGGCAAGCCCGCCCCGGTGTCGCCCCTCCCCGCACCCCTCCCTCTGCGCCT
>CAZBEP010000154.1:0-2636 GCA_964490925.1 uncultured Eggerthellaceae bacterium
CCCTAGGCTTAAGCTCATGCACGGCGGAAATCATCGCAGGGAACATGTCTCGCGAATCGTCGTTGGCCTTAGCGATTCCTCCTTGCGAAAACGGTTGGCATGGCGGGCCGCCTGCCAATAGATCGATCTCTTTGTCGATATTCGACCAGTCGTAGTCACGAACATCCATTTCGTGGACGTTCCAATCGCTCACAAGGGGATGCCCTCTTTCTTTATTGCTCCGAATCGTTTGGCACGCCCACTTATCCCGTTCAATCAGGCCCAGTGAACGAAAACCCGCAAGCTGCACCCCCAATGCAAGACCTCCGGCTCCTGCAAAGAGCTCGAAAGACGTCAGGTTATCTTCGGTCTCCCCGGACGACGCCGGCATGCCCATGGACGCATCCCTTCTCGAGCGCTTGACGGAACAGATTCTAACATACGAACAAGTGTTTGTGATACTGGCACGAGAAAGCGGCGCCTCGGCGCGCGCCTCCGCTGCTTCCCGCTGCCCGCCGCCTGCTCCGTCCCATTCGCGCCCCAAGTATTACCATAGGCTAACTTTATGCTATAGTGAGCGCCGTCGTACATGCGCGCGGCGGGAGGCCGCGCCGGATGGGAGGCTGCTCATGGTCGTCGGCGTTCTCGGCGCGCTCGAGGAGGACAGGGCCTATACGTATCGGGATCTTTCGAGGCGGCTCGGGCTTTCCGGTTCCGACCTCTCGCGCGTCATCGACGACCTCGTGTCGCGCGGGCGGATGGCGCCGGTTCTGTGCGAACGCGCGAGCGCTCCGGCTCGGCTTCCCGTATTCGAGCATGACCTGTCGTGGAAGGCCGTTCGGCACACGCCCTGACGAGCCGCCGGCCGGCGTTTTCCGGCGCGAAGGACGAATCCGGGGTTGGGAATAGTCGGGAATCTGAGATCGGGGGAGGGTTTCGATGCTGGAATCGATGGAGTTCAACGCGCCGACCGTGGTGCTGCTCGCCCTCGTCGCCGTGTTGGCCGTGTTCGCGTTCAGGCGGGCAGTCCGGTCGTGGTCGGGCACGGGCGGCTGCCACGGCGAAGGCGGCGGCGAGAGACGGGAGCGCCGCGTGAAGGTGTCCGACACCGACGAGTCGCACTATCCGTACCGCTTCGAGATTCCCGTTGGCGGCATGACGTGCGAGAACTGCGCGCGTCGCGTCGAGAACGCCATCAACCGCGTCGGCGGGACGTGGGCTCGCGTCGACGTGTCGAGTGGGACGGCGACGGTTCTCGCGAAGGAGGACGGCCTGCGCGGCACGTGCGAGGACGCCGTGCAGAAGGCGGGCTACTTCGTGATGGGCCGCCGTCCGTAAGCGGCCGCACGCAAGGCGAAAGCCTTCCGCGCCCGCAGTTCGCGCCCCCGCCCGCAGCCTGCGGGGACAAGTCGGTCGGGAACATGCGGGCGCTCATGGATCCCGCATCCGCTCGCCCGCACCCGCAGGCTGCGGGCGCGGGCTGTCGCAGACTACCTCGCGAGCAGGGCGCCCGCGCGAAGGCATTCGGCCGAGGCGTCGTCGTCGGGGTAGTCCTTCGCGATCACCGATTCGACGACGTTGAGCCCGGCCCTTTCGGCGCGCTGCTCCCACAGCTCCATCCACTCGCCTTCGTTCCAGTCGTAGGATCCGAACAGCACGACGGTTCGCCCCGCGAGCAACGGCTCGCATTCGTCGTACATGGGCGCGAACTCGCTGTCCTCAAGCTCTTCGTTGCCCATTGCGGGGCAGCCGAACCCGAAAGCGTCGTAGCCGTCCAGCTTGTCGGTGCCGAACTCCGACGCCTGAAAGACGTCGGCCTGCCCGCCCGCGCCGCGCACGCCCTGCGCAACGAGGTCGGCCATCGCCTCGGTGTTGCCGGTGCCGCTCCAGTACACGATAGCCACTTTCGTCATTGCCAGTCCTTTCGATCGAGGGGAAAGCGCCTGCCTGCTGCAGCCTGCCTGCTGCAGACCGCGCGAGCAGCGATGCCGTTGCGCGCGCGGTCGGTAGCAGTCCGTCTGTGCGCGTCATCCGGCGGCACGCCCTTGCGCGGGTGCCGCACCGTCGACCTGTCTGCGATCGCCGCAGCCGGTAACGGCCGTCTCCGCCGCGCGGCCGCCCGCGACGGCAAGCTCTTCGAGCGCCGCGCCCGCTTCGTGCATACGGACATAGCGCGCGGTGCACGTCTTGTAGCGGCAGAAGCACTCCTCCGCGTCGCGCCTCGCCGAATACACCTTCCAGCAGCCGCAGACGATCTCGTTCGCACCGCCGTTTTCGATGAACGCAACGACGTCGTCGAAGGGATACCCGAGAAAGAAGCCGATTTCGTGGGGGAAGGCGCACGACTGCGAAAGCGCTCCGGCGATCCGCGCGCCTGCGATCCGGCCGCGCAGCCGCCGCAGGCAGGCGCGAAGCGACCGCACGTCGTAGCCGTCCCGCTCGAGGTAGGCGGCGGTGCGCGCCTCGGAGATCCGGGCGATCACGAGGTCGGGGCGGTGGACGTAGAGGAGCGGGCCTGCGCGGCGGCGGGCGAGCATGCTGACGTATACGCCGGATGCGGCGAGCCGCGCCCGCCCGACGGCAAGGGCGGCCGCCACGGATCGGTCGTCGGCGCCGGCGGCATCGAAGGTGAACAGGTTCGCCGGCTTGAGCGCGGC
>CAZBEP010000154.1:2736-4775 GCA_964490925.1 uncultured Eggerthellaceae bacterium
CTCGACGTGTCGGTGCGCTCCATGGAACCCCTTCCTCCACCAGGCGGATGTCTGCGCCAGGCAGTTAGCTTGAGCAAACATATACCCGAAGACGCGTCGCGCGTCAACGCCGACGGCGGCATGATCGGGAAAACGCCGCCGTTTTCAGAGGAGAGTGCAGAAGGGGAGGGGCAGAAAGGGCAGAAAGGGCGGAAAGGGTAGAAGAGGGCGCAAAGCGGAAGAGGGCGCCACGAAACCGCCCGTTTTCGCCACGTTTTTTCGGGTAGGGCACGACGAGGCGGCGCTTGCGGGACTCGCGCCTCAGAGTCCCCTGCCTGTAGATAGCGCTGACCTGGTATTTCGAGTGGATTATCCCACCTCGGTGGCCGCGTCGCCCGCTGCGCGGCGGAGATGGCGTGCCCTACCCGCGATTTTCTGGCGGAAACGGGGTCTTGCGGCGGCTTCGGCTCTGCGGAGAAACGAGCGGGCCTCGCGGCGGTGCCGCCGCGCGCCCTGCAACCGTCGCCGTAGACGGCGGGGTAGCGGCTCACCGTGCCGGCTGCGGCCCCGCTGCGCGCCCCGCGCCCGCCGCCCGATGCGGCGGGAATACCTGGGCGGATCCGCGTCGGGCGGGGATCGACGCTACTTGCGCTTGTATCCCGTGTACAGGGTCATGATGCCGCAGAACACTCCCGCCCACGCCCAGAACCGATGCCACCTCATGGCTGCTCCCTTCGTCGTATTCGTCCGCCGCGCGTCCGCGCCTCGCGCCCCGCCGCGCGCTCGCGCCTTGCGCCCCGTCGTGCCGGCTGCATCATATGCCCAGGTGCGCGGCGTTGACACAATCGGCGATCCGGATTATCGTACAAAGGATTGCTGCCGCGCAACACAAAGGGCGGGCGCTTCGCCCGCGCCGCGCGAGCGGACGGAAGGATTCGAACGAAGGAGTGGTGCGGTATGGATTCGAAGGTGCGCGGAGGACTGCTTGTCGGCGCCGGCTTTCTGCTCGGGACGCTCGGTGTCAAAGCCCTCACGAGCCAGCGGGCGCGCACGTGCTACGTGAAGGGCGTCGCGTGCGGCCTCAAGGCCAAGGAGAGCTATGATCGCGTCATCGAGGAGGCGAAGGCCCAAGTGGGCGACATCGTCTCCGAGGCGAACTACCTCAACTGCCCGCCCACCGGGAAGGCTGACGCGGGCGCATCCGCCGAGAAGGCCGACGCTGCGACCGTCTAGAAACACGCGATGGAGTTCACCGTAGAGCACGAGGTACCCGGCCGCCTGCGCGTGCGGCTCGCCGGCTCGATACCGCTTTCCGACCTCGATCCGCTCACGTCGATCGTCGCCAACGCGCCGCACGTCGAGAAGGTTGTCGTGTATCCGCGTATCGGCTCGATCGCGGTGCGCTACGACGCGTCTGCGCCCGGCGCGCGCGACGCCGTGATCGCGTGCCTTGCGGGCATCGACGCCCCGGCGATCGAGGTCGCCCGTGCGGAGTGCGTCGTCGACCTCGCACCGCGCACGAACTCGCTGCTCATCGAACTCGCGGAGCTCGTCGGCTTCCATTTCGCCCGCCGGTGGCTCCTGCCGGCTCCGTTGGCGGCGTTCTGGGCGCTCTGGAGCTTCCGGCGCTTCCTCAAGGCTGCCCTCCGCTCGCTCGGC
Source organism: uncultured Eggerthellaceae bacterium (assembly GCA_964490925.1). Classification (GTDB taxonomy): domain Bacteria; phylum Actinomycetota; class Coriobacteriia; order Coriobacteriales; family Eggerthellaceae; genus CAZBEP01. Next base: position 4,375 of record CAZBEP010000154.1, read on the forward strand.
AGGGCGCGGCTCGACGTTCCCGTGCTCGACGCCGCGGCGATCGGGATGTCGTTTCTCAAGCGCGACCCTAAGACGGCGTCCGAGACGATGTTCCTGCTCGACCTCGGCGAGACCCTCGAGAACTACACGCGGGCGAAATCGGAGACCGAGCTTATCCGCTCGCTGCTTTCCGTACCGGAGTCCGCCCAGCTCGTCGACGGGGGTCAGGAGCGCACGGTACCTGCGGGCGACCTGCGCGAAGGCGACCTTGTCGTCGTGCGCACGGGCATGCCGATCTGCGTGGACGGCACGGTCGAGCGCGGCACGGCCATGGTGAACCAGGCGACGCTTACCGGCGAGCCGCTCGCCGTCGAGCGCACGGTCGGCGACGACGTGTTCGCCGGCACGGCGGTCGAGGACGG
>CAZBEP010000155.1:0-4719 GCA_964490925.1 uncultured Eggerthellaceae bacterium
GCCGTCGGGCGGCCGTCGGGCGCTGCGGGGCGCGCCGGCTCCGCGCGGCTGCGCGACGGCGGCTCGGCCGCTATCATGGACGGAGGGGCGCTTCGCGAAGCGGGCGACAGCCGCCCGACCCGCGCTTTCCATAGAAGGGGGCGATGCCCTATGAAGCAATCCGGATCGAGCCGCAAGACGAACGAGCGGGCTCGCGAGACGGTTGCGAACATCCTGCTGTTCGACATATCGGATCCCCGGCTGTCGCAGGCGACCGTCACGGGCTGCGAGGTGAGCTTCGACAAGAGCGTCTGCAACGTCTACTATTCCTCCGCTCCGGGTTCCTACGAGGAGACGGCCGCCGCGTTCGAGGGCGCGCGCGGGCGCATCCGGTCGCTTATGGCGCGACGGCTTTCGTGGCGCGTCGTTCCCGAGCTTCGCTTTCTGCTCGACGACAGCGTGGACGAGGCGGAGCGCATCGGCCGGGCCATCCTGCGCGAACGGGATCGCATGGCGGCCGCTGCCGCCCCCGCGCAGGGCGGCGCCGCGCAGGGCGGCGAGGCGCAGGGGGCGGACGGCGCGGAGGCGCGCGGCGAGGCGGGCGAGCGCGCATGACGGCGACGCCGCAGTCCAACGCGACGCTTTCCGACATCGCCCGCGCTCTGCTCGAGCGCGACTCCTTTGCCGTGTGCGGGCACGTGAGCCCCGACGGCGACTGCATGGGCTCGGCGCTCGCGCTCACGAGCGCCCTGCAAGCCCTCGGCAAGCGCGCGACCTGCCTCACGGCTTCCGACGAGCCGCTCGACCCGACGCTCGCGTCGCTGCCCGGCGCCGGCGAGGCCGTTCCTGCGAAGCGCTTCGGCGACGACGTCGATGCGTTCGTCGCGGTGGACGTGTCCACGCCCGGCCGCCTCGGCGACGCCGCCGCCGTCCAGGCGCGCGCCCCCCTCTCGATCACCGTCGACCACCATGCCTGCGAAAGGCGCATGTCCGACTTGAGCTTCACGGATCCCGCCGCCGCCTCGACGACGATGCTCGTGTGGGATCTCGTCGGCCTGCTCGGCGCCGCGCGAACGCCCGCCGTGGCGCAGTGCGCATACGCGGGACTCATGTCCGACACGGGCGGGTTCCGATTCCGAAACTCCGATGTGCATGCCTTTCGAGCCGCCGCCGACATGGTCGCCGCCGGGGCGGATCCGGCGCGCGCCGCCTGCGACTTCTTCCAGAACCGGTCGCTGGCGTCCCACCGCCTTTCCTGCGCGGCGTTCGCGCACCTGCGCCTGCTCGGCGACGACGGTTCGATCGCGCTGTCCTTCCTGTCCGAGGCCGACATGGACGCCGCCGGCGCCGTCCGCGCCGACGCCGAGCCCGTCATCGACGACGTTCGCTCCGTCCGCGGCGTGCGCGTCGCCTGCGTCCTGCGCGAGCAGGGCAGGGTCGTGCGCGGAAGCCTGCGCGCGAAGGACGGTACGGACGTCGCGCGCATCGCGCGGGCGTTCGGCGGCGGCGGGCACACGGCGGCGGCGGGCTTTACGGTCAAGGCTTCCCTTGAGGAGGCGGCCGACCTGCTTTCCAGGACGCTCGTGGAGGAAGCGGGAACGGCCTCGTGAGGCGCGGCGCATCGGGGCTGTCGCTCGTCGTGGGGATAGACAAGCCTGCGGGAATGACGTCGCACGACGTCGTGGACGCGTGCAGGCGCGCGTTCGGCGAGCGCCGGGTGGGGCACACGGGCACGCTCGACCCGCTCGCCACGGGGGCGCTGCTCGTGTGCGTCGGCCCGGCGACGAGGCTCGGCGCGTTCTTCGAGGCAGACGACAAGCGCTACCGTGCGCGCATCGCCTTCGGTGCGCGCACGGAGACCGACGACGCCCTCGGCGCGCCCGTCGCGACCGGCGAGCCGGGCGATGCGCTGTTCGACCCCTCGTTCGCCGAGCGCGCGGTCGCGGGCCTCGTCGGGCGGTCGCAGCAGATGCCGCCGGTGTACTCGGCGCTCAAGGTCGGCGGGAAGAAAGCCTGCGACGAGGCGCGCGCCGGGCGAGTCATCGAGCTTGCGCCGCGAGACATCGAGGTGTTCTCGGCGCGCCTCGACCGCGTGTGGACTGCGGAGGGGCTTGCCGAGGCGGGGGAGGCCCCGCCCGGCGCTGCGGCCGGCTGCCGCCTGTTCTGGGATGTCGACCTCCACGTGTCGAAGGGCGCCTACGTCCGCGCGATCGCGCGCGACCTCGGTTACGCGCTCGGCTGCCCGGCGCATATCGCCGCGCTGCGGCGCACGGCCTCCGGCCGGCTTGCCCTTGCGGAGTGCGTGACGCTCGAGGCGCTCGCCGAGCTGCGCGAGCGCGCGGCGCTCGACCCGGTCGCGCTGCTCGGGCGCCGGTTCTCCTTCGCGGAGGGCGACCTTGCGAAGAAGGTTGCGAACGGCGGGCGCATCGCCGTGCGCGACCTGCCCCTGTTCGAGCGCCGCCGCCCCGACGCGCGCTCGCCGCTGTGCGCCTGCACTTCGGGCGTCTGCGAGAGCGCCGAGCCGCCCGCCGACGGAGAGCGCGTCGCGGTCGTCGCCAAGAACAGGCTTGTCGCCGTCTATGCGTTCAACGCGGCACAACGGCGCTTCGAACCGCAGTGCGTGTTTTCGGAGGGGGTTTCCCGTGGCTGTGTATAAGGCCGGCGAGGCGGCGGGGACGCGCGCGCTCGAGCGCAGCGTCGTCGCCTTCGGCGTGTTCGACGGGTTCCATGCGGGGCATCGCTTCCTGGTCGAGCGCGCGCTCGAGGACGCACGCTCGCGCAAGGCGCGCTCCTGCGCGCTTACCTTCGACGAGGATCCCGACGAGCTGTTTCGCCCTGATTCGCTCAAGAAGCTCATGTCGAACGAGGCGCGCATCGCCGCCCTCGCCGCGTCGGGCATCGACGACGTCGTCGTCTTGCCGTTCGGCGATCGGTTCGCCTCGATGTCGCCGGAGGAGTTCCTCGCACGCACGTTTCCCGCATCGCCTCCGGCGGCGATCCACCTCGGGTGCGATGCGCGCTTCGGCAGGGGCGCGTCGGGGGACGTCGCCGTTCTTTCCGCGTGGGCGGCGCGGCGCTCTGCCGAGACGGGGGAGCGCTGCCGGGTGGCGCCGCACGAGCTGCTCGAGCGCGACGGCGCGCCCGTTTCCGCATCGCGCATCAGGGCGCTGCTCGCAGACGGGGCGATCGACGAGGCGAACCGCCTGCTCGGATACGCCTACCGCTTCGCGGGAACCGTGGTGGAAGGCCGCCGCGCCGGCCGCGAGATGGGGTTTCGCACGGCGAACCTCGCGGTTCCGGCGATGCTGCTCGCGGTCGGCGAGGGCGTGTACGCGGCGTATGCCCACGTCGGCGGGCAGCGCTACAAGGCGGCGGCGTCGGTGGGCGTCGCTCCGACGTTCGCCGAGGCGACGGCGCCGTGCGAGGCGCACCTGCTCGACTTCGAGGACGACCTGTACGGGCGCGAGGTCGAACTCGAGTTTCGGGCTCGGCTTCGGCCTATGATGCGGTTCGACAGCGTGGACGAGCTTGTCGCGACGGTGATGGGCGACATCGCCTGGGTGCGCGACAACCTGTAGCCTACCGGGTCTCGGCCGCCGGCGGTGCCGTCTGCCGCCCGCACTCCCCGGCCGTCGCCGGCATCGCCTGCGACCCCTGCGCGCCCGGCTGTCGGGATTCGGCCGAGGTTCCGGCGGGCGCCGACGCGGCGGCTACCGGAAGAGGTTCGCGTACTGCACGATCGCGAGGTTCCGGAACGCCGACGCGGCCTCTCCCGCAGCGCCCTCCGTCTCGGCATCTTCATTCGCCTCGTCGAGCGTGTGCCACTCTCCGTCCGTGTCGAGGTAGCCGTTCGCGTTCACGACGGGCAGCACCTCGCGTAGGTCGCTCACGAAGGACAGCAGCGGCGTCTCGGGAAGGCCGGCCGCCTCGATCGTCATCGAGGCGAGGAAGTTCAGGCTCGTGTCGACGACGGTTCCCGTCGGCAGCCCGGTGTCGTAGTTCGCCCAGATGAAGTACGGCACCGCGTAGCGCTCCTGCACGTCGGCGAGGCTGTCTCCCTCGTCGAGGTCGGCGTCGTCGAAGGGCCATTCGGAGAAGTTCGGCTGGTGATCGCCGAAAAAGCACACGATGACGGGCTCGTCGAGCTCGCGCAGCGCGTCGATGAACGCCGCGAGGTCGGCGTCGGCCTGCTGCAGGCTGGCAAGGTACTCGTTGAGCTGCTCGCTCTCGCTGCCGTCCTCGAGCGTGACCGAGACGGCATCCTCCTCGGGGATGAGTCCGGTCGAGTAGCCCCCGTGGTTCTGGATCGTGACGTCGAACACGAACTGCGGCTCGTCGCTTTCCTCGAGCATCTCGAGCACGCGGTCGTAGGTTTCGGCGTCGGTCGGGTAGTCGCGCAGGGTGTCCGGGTCGTCGAAGGTCTCGATGTCGTCGAAACGGTCGAACCCGAAGTCGGCGTAGACGATGTCGCGCCGCCAGTTCGAGGCCGCAGCGGGGTGCACCGCGCTTGTGCCGTAACCGATCAGGTTAAAGTACGACACGAGCGTCTCGGCGCCGGAGAGGTCGTACATCGAGTAGGGATAGACCCCTTCGCCGAGCGCCGCCATCGTCGCCGACGCGAGGAATTCGAACTCGCTGTTGCAGGTGCCCGCGCCGAGCATGGAGGGGTAGGCGTTTCCGGAGTACACGGCCTCCTCGGAAAGCGCCCGCACGGCTGCGGGGTAGGCGGCCGCCTCGTCC
>CAZBEP010000156.1:0-4714 GCA_964490925.1 uncultured Eggerthellaceae bacterium
AGTAGTCGAAGGGCTTCAGCTCGATCTGTGCGGTTCTGCGGCCGTAAAGAGGGCTCTTCTCGTCGAACAGCTGCTCTTTCATAAAAGAGAGCGAAGAGCCGCACACGATCAGGAACAGCTGAGAGCGCTCCTTTGCGCGATCAACGAGCATCTGAAGAACGGAAGGCGTGCTCGAATCGGCCTGAGCGAGATAGGGAAACTCGTCTATCACGAATATCGCGCGTTCGCGCTCTCCGAGTGCGAACGCCGCTTCGAGCGCAGTGGGGATGTCGGAGTACAGCGGCGCGAGTGTATCGTCGTGCTCGGGGTTCTTGTACGAGAAGACGGCTCGGCTCAGCGCCCACAGGTTCGCCTGCCTGCTGTCCTCGACGGCAGTGAAGAAAATAGCGGGCCGATCCCCGACGAACTGAGAAATGAGCGAGGTTTTGCCGACGCGTCGCCGTCCATAGAGCGCGAGGAACTCGAACCCGCCCTTCCGATAAAGCCGCTCGAGCGTCTCGAGCTCCCGTTCCCTTCCTACGAACATCTCTCCTCCTCTGCCGACGGCATGGGCGGTCGCTTCTCCCTTCAAGAAAATGGTAAAAGCTCAAGTACGCTTTAGTCAAGTATGTTTGACTCAAACGTACTTGAGTGTCGTGGCACAGGCAGAGGATGCGCCATGTATTCTGCTTCGCTATGTCTCAAAACGTCAAACCCACAACTATCAGGATCAACGAGGATCTTAAGCGCGAAGCCGTCGCCATCTTCGATTCTATCGACCTGAGCTACAACTCGTACGTCATGCTTGCAACGCGTCAGCTTGTCAACCAGCTTTGCGATTCGAACGATAGGCGTCGGCCGTTCGGACTTCGAGCCTTCTGGCGAAGCCTCTCGCTTCACGCGAATCGACTGCTAATCGTTTGATTCGCTCTTGCCGTTCTGCTCGGCAGCGACGACCGCCGCAACCGATTCTTGCTCGATGCGGCTCAGGCGCTTGCGGAGGAAGAACACGAGGATAAGCGAAAGAATGATGGGGATGGTGAGGACGCGCCACATCACCTGGTAGGAAAACAGAGTTGCGATCACGCCGGCAAGGGGCGATCCGATGAGGTTTCCGGCATCCTTCGCGACATACCACGTCTGAATGCCCGAACCGCGGCGCTCGGGCGGCACGAACTTGACGCAGACGCCCTGGATGACCGACGATGCCGGCCCATAGCCGAATCCGGCGAGCACGCCGATTGCCAGAACTGCCACAACTCGGCGGCGAAGCTGTAGAGCACGAACACGATGCCGAAGATGACGAGCGCCGGGATGATGATCCGGACAAAGCCGAAACGGTCGAGCAGCTTGCCGTAGAGCGGCCTGGTGAGGAACGCGACGCCCGAGTAGAAGAGGTTGTACAGGCCGATGCCCGCCGCCATTTCGGGGCTGGGATCGAGCTCAGTGGCATATACGAACAGATACGTCGTCACGTTGTAGAACGAAAGCTCCATCAAAAACGCGATGATCGCAGGCAACGCACATTCCTTGGCGAGCATCGTGGAAGGCTTGAACACGGGCTTGCGCCCGCCGATGTCCGACTTGCTCAGGATGATGCGCGTCGAGAACACGATGCTGATGACCACCAGAACGCCGCCGATGAGCATGGGGAGGTGGTGATTGCCGGTGAACGTTGCGACGCTCGTCGAAATCGTCGGAGCGATCATCTGGGCGGCGGCCTGCGTCATGGAGAACACGCCGATGCCGGTTCCCACCTTGCTGCCGCCGGACGTGTTTGCCGCAAGCACGGCCAAGATCGAGGTCACAAACGACATCGAGATGCCCTGGAGGAGGCGGAACACGATGATGGCGGGGAGGCTCGTTGCGAAACCGTAGCCGAAGAAGGAGATCGCCATAAGGCCCATCGTCACCATGAGGATCCGCTTTCTGTTCCAGGCGTCGATGATGGGGCCGGCGACGAATTTCATGATGAGCGATGTCGCAGCGTAGCTGCTTGTGACGGTACCGATGACGAAAGGTGCGACGTTGAAGCTGTTGATGAGCTTGCCAAAGTAGGAATTGGTCATCTGCAGGCCGAAGTACATGAGCAGCGCGGTGATAAAGACGATGGCGAACGCCTTCGTCCACATGGTCCGCTTTTTCTCCGATCCGATCTCAACAGGAGTTGATTCTGCCATAATGCTGTCCTTTCTGAAAAACGTTCGCAAAAGCGCAGCGCACAATGCGCCGCGTGATCGGCGAAGCAAACGAGATTCGATAGTGTGCCGTTAGCTACACTTTGAACGCGAGTTCGGGGAAGTAGAGCGTTTGGCAGAAGAGCGCGAAACGACGAGCTTGCGACGGGAAGTGCTCTTTGACGGCGTAGTCGTACACCGCTCGTCCTCGTCCTTCCTTGTCGTTATTGACTTCAAGGAATACGTCGATCGCCGGCTGGTGCTGGGCGAGGTAGTATTCGGCGATTTTCTGCGCCTGGTCGGCGTTCTGGTTTTCCTCCATGACCTGCTTCGCTCCGGCAAGAACCTCTTCATGCAAGGCGATGGATTCCTCGATCACCTCGTCGACATGGTCGGTGAAGCCGTAATGCCCGAGTGCGAGATAGCTTGCGTTGAGCCTTTGGAGCCGCCGAAGCGATTCGATGTTTTTCAGGTAGTTGTTGTCGTTGCCGGCGAGCGTGTAGTGCGCGCCGCAGTCGACGAAGCAGTTTCCGGGAATGTCGCTGCAAAAGACAACGTCCGGTTGAAGGTAGTGGTACGAGGTGCAGCCATTGCGATGCCCCGGCGTCCAGTAGCATTTGAACTTGCAGCCGTTGATGTCGATGATCTCGTTGTCGTCAACGAGCCGTATGTTCTTTCCGGGCACGGGGACGGAGTACCCGATCGCCGCGCGCTGCTTGTCGGATTCGTACACCGTCTTTTTCTCGGCGTTCGGAATGCTGACGTCTTGGAGGAACGCAGCCGCTTTCGGGTGGCAGAAAATCGTTACGTTGGGATTGAGCTGCGCGATATGGCCGGCAGCTCCTATGTGGTCATTGTGCTCATGCGTGAGGAACAGGTAATCGACATAGGTCGGGTCGAATCCCGCCTTGCGGATCTCTGCAGACGTGTACTTCGCCCATGTTGCCGCCCTGCCGCAGTCGACCATGACCGTTGCGCCGTTGCAGTCCATGATATAGCTGGCGCAATACCGTTTGAGATAGTTCATGGCGTTGTCAATGGTGTGGATTCCGCTGACAACGTCGATGCGCTTGCATGCTTGCATGCTTACTCCCCTCTAGACTCTAGGAAACGAATCGGGACCGCATCTGCATGTGATCGCGATTCGGAGCGCGCGTCATAACAGACGCGCCCCCTCCTCTGCGCAACCGTTTCCGTCCGGCTGCTCCGGACGGCGCCGAGCGCCGATTGCCATGGCAGGGGGCGCTCGGCGCCGGAACGGTGCGCGTGAGGCGGCTTGCGCGGTTCCTGAGCGTGCGCCCACTATAGCGCGCAGTGCGCTTGGGGGTCTAATCGCTTTTCGCTGTACCGCTCCCTCGGGCTTTCCTATGGCGCTATGGGCATCATAGCCACGCGCCTATGAGCGAGAGGCGAAGTACGTGCGCACGACCTCGAGGATAGGGTCGAGATCGACGTTTCGGTGTGGGTGGCTTTTCAGGTGCAGGTACCGCGTCATCTCGATGTCAAGTCCTTCGACGTCGAGCGCGACAAGGTTGTTGTCCTGCTCGGCATAGTGTTCGGCGTTCGGCTCGAAGGTGAGGCAGAGGTATTTTCCCGTTCGCACGGCGCACAGCTGGTCGTTGATGTCGCGTCCCATGAACGTGACGAGAGGGGAGAAGGTATGCGGGTGCCCGTCGCTCGTCATCACGGTCGTGACGGAGGTCGGGGAATTGACGGAGGCGAATTCGAAGCGATCAAGATCGGAAACGAGGATATGCTCCTTGCCTGCAAGAGGGTGCCTTGTCCCGGCGAGCACCACAACGTGCTCCTTTCCAAGAGGAGAGCACTTTATAAGCGGACTCGTTGGCTTCGCGAGGGTTATGACGATATCGAGCTTTTCCTCCACGAGTCGCTGCTCCCAGTCGTCCGAGATCTCAAAGACGCTCAGATGCTCGAATTCTTCGATAAGCCTGCTGATGAGCGGCTGGGTCGATACGGATAGGGAGCAGGCGAGTGATGTGGCCTGCTTGCTCTGGCGCTCGAGCCGCTTCATGTTCATAAGCGCCGTATCGAGCGCGTCCATCGCCGATTGGGCGCCGGACGCGAAGACCCTTCCGTATTCATTGAGCGCAACGCCCCGGCTCGTGCGGTCGAACAGCGTGTAGCCGACTTCGTTTTCGAGGCGCTTTATTGAGGCGGAAAGCGACGGCTGGGTCATGTTGAGCTTTTCCGCCGCGCGCGTCATGTGTTGCTCTCGAGCGGTGACGAGGAAATAGCGAAGCGAGTGGCTGTCCATAGGTCCCCCCTGTTACCTCTGCCCCTCTGCAACGATACGCCCTTGTTAAACCCGCGCAGCACGCCTGGGTTTCACGGCGGGTGTCTGCTTCATTATAGTGAACCGCCAAAACGCAGCGTATCTATGGGATGGCGCTCTTCCGAAAAACTATGACTGCGATAACGTCATAGTCGGACGGCTATGGAATTCGCTCGGTTTTGCAGTTTGATTCCCCTCAGGCGCGCTTCATAGACTGATATGTAATTCAATCTGTCAAGAGGCAATAAGAACCCTGCCCGCGAGC
>CAZBEP010000157.1:0-3184 GCA_964490925.1 uncultured Eggerthellaceae bacterium
CGCGTCCTCGGGCTTTCGCCGCGATCTGGCACGCCAGGGCGCGCCTCGCTGACTTACTACGCCAACCTGCGAGTTTGGTTTTCCGCCTTCGGCGGAACCGGCGGGCGCTTTCATGCTATATTTGACGATCATGCTGCATAAGCCGCTCGTCGACATATTTCCGAATCCCCCTGCCGGGCTCGACCCGGCGCAGCTCGATCCTGCGCGCGTGCCCGAGCACGTGGCCGTCATCATGGACGGCAACGGCCGCTGGGCGAAGAAGCGCGCGCTCAACCGTCTGCGGGGGCATAAGGCCGGCATCGAGGCGGTGCGCGAGACGATCCGCTGCGCGTCCGACGTCGGCGTGCGCTACCTCACCATCTATTCGTTTTCCACGGAGAACTGGAAGCGCCCCGAGGACGAGGTCGTCGGGCTTATGGATCTGTTCGCCAAGACGATGCTCGCCGAGGTGGACGGACTTCACGAGGAGCGCGTGCGCGTCGTGACGATCGGCGACGCATCGATGCTGCCGCAGGCCACGCGCGATGCGTTCGACGAGGCATGGGAAAAGACGCGCGGCAACGACGGCATGACGCTCGTCGTCGCGGTGAACTACGGTGCCCGCCAGGAGATCTTGCGCGCCGTCGAGGGCTGCATGCGCGCGGCGGCGGAGGCGGCCGAGCGCGGCGTGGAGATCGACGAGCCGGTCGAGGACGTATTCGAACGCGGCTTGTACACGCACGGCATGCCCGACCCCGACCTTGTGATCCGCACGTCGGGAGAGATGCGCGTCTCGAACTTCCTGCTCTGGCAGATCGCGTACGCGGAGTTCGTCTGCACCGACGTGCTCTGGCCGGACTTCGACCGCTACGACTTTTTGCGCGCGCTGCTCGACTACCAAGGCCGCGCCCGCAGGTTCGGGGCGGTGTCGTAACGATGGGGGACAGCCTCGAAAAACCGGATCGGGGCGGCGAGGATCGGCGGGCGCCGGAGGCAGATCCGGGTCGCGCCCGTCCAAAGACCGACTTCGCGCCCCGCATCGATTCGACGGCCTATGCGCCCAAGCCCGAGCCCGAGCCGAAGCGCACCGAGAAGCTCAAGGACGCGGCGCTGCGCAAGACGCCCGAGCGCTTCAAGAGCCCGACGAATCTGCAGATCCGCTTCCGCACCGGCACGATCTACATCGCCATCACCGTCGTGTGCGTGCTGCTCGGCAACATCCCGACGGTGCTCATGCTGTCGGTCACGGCGGGGTTTTGCGCGGGGGAGTTCTACTACATACTCCGCAAGGACGCGAAACTTCCCAACGAGATGCTCGGCATCGTCGCGGCGGTGCTCTACCCGCCTGCGATGCTTCTCGGCGGCATGGCGGGCATCGCGGCGGTGGGGTTCGCCTCGCTTATCTCGCTGCTCGTCTGGTACGTGTTCTATTCGCGCGCCCGCGTCTCCGACGTGGGCGTGAGCTTTTTCGGGGCGGCCTACACCGGCATGCTGCTCTCTCCGCTCGTGATCGTGCGGATGTCGCTTGAGTCGCCCGTCTGGAGCGGCGTGCTCGTGCTCGGCATCTTCCTGAGCGTTTGGGCGAACGATTCGTTCGCCTATCTGGTGGGCAGCAAATTCGGCAGGCACAAGCTCGCGCCGCGCCTGAGTCCGAAGAAAAGCTGGGAGGGGTTTTTGGCGGGGCTCGTCGCGTCGATGGCGCTTTGGTGCCTGTTCACGCTCATCCCCGGCGTGACGATGCCCATTCCGATGGCTCTTGCGTTTGGGCTGCTCTGCGGCCTGATGGGCGTTCTCGGCGATCTCACGGAAAGCCGCATCAAGCGCAATTCCGGCGTGAAGGACTCCGGCACCATGATGCCCGGCCACGGCGGGCTGCTCGACCGGTGCGATTCGCTGTTCCTCGCCGCGTCGACGTCGTCGCTGCTGCTGCTCGTCGGGGGGTGCATCCCGAATGTCGTATTCTAGCGCCGCCGCGCCCGCCGCGCCCGCCGCGCCGCCGAGGCGCGTCGCGGTGCTCGGGTCGACCGGGTCGATCGGCGCGCAGACGCTCGACGTCGCGCGTCGGCATCCGGACAAGGTGCGCGTCGTCGCTCTCGCGGCGGGGTCGCGCGGCGACGTCCTGCTCGACCAGGCGCGCGCGTTCGGCGTATCCCGCACGGCGCTCGGCGACGCGGCGGCGGCCGCGCGGGCGCGCTCGGCGGCTCCCGACGGGGTGGAGGTCGGCGCGGGGATGGACTCCGTCGTCGACCTCGTGCGCGCCGACGACGTCGACGTGGTGGTCAACGCGCTCGTGGGGGCTGCCGGCCTGCGCGCGAGCTACGAGACGCTCGCTGCGGGCAAGGCGCTCGCGCTCGCGAACAAGGAGTCGCTCGTCGTTGGGGGCGACCTCGTCATGCCGATGGCGGCCGCGCTCGACGCCGCGCGCGGGGCGGCCGGCTCGCTCATGCCGATCGACTCGGAGCACGGCGCCATCTACCAGTGCCTCGTCGGAGAGGACGCCCGCGAGGTCGCGCGGCTGTGGGTGACCGCGTCGGGAGGTCCCTTCCGCGGGCGGACCCGCGCCGAACTTTCCGCCGTGACGCCCGCCGACGCCCTTGCGCACCCCACGTGGCGCATGGGCGCCAAGATCACCGTCGATTCCTCCACGCTCATGAACAAGGGACTCGAGGTCATCGAGGCGCACCACCTGTTCGCCATGGCCTACGACCGCATCGAGGTCGTCGTGCAGCCGCAAAGCGCCGTCCATTCGATGGTCGAGTTCGCAGACGGCAGCGTGAAGGCGCACCTCGGCACGACGGACATGCGCATCCCCATCCAGTACGCGTTGTCGTTTCCCGAGCGGTGGGACGCGCCAGTCGAGCCGATCGACTTCCGCACGCTCGGATCGCTCGAGTTCGCCGCGCCCGACGCCGACACGTTCCGCTGCCTCGCGCTCGCACGGGAGGCCGGCGAACGCGGCGGCACGCTGCCGTGCGCGATGAACGCGGCGAACGAGGTCGCGGTGGCGGCGTTTTTGGCGGAGGAGTGCCCCTACCTCGGGATCGCCGAATGCGTCGAGGCCGTCATGGACGCGCACGCGGCGGGCGGCTGCGGCGGCGTCTCGGCGGCGGAGTCGCTCGGGCGGCTCGCGGAGGTGGACGCGTGGGCGCGGGCGGCGGCGCGGGGGTGGGTCGCCGCGCGCCGGTAGCCCGCGCACGCGGCGGGC
>CAZBEP010000157.1:3284-4695 GCA_964490925.1 uncultured Eggerthellaceae bacterium
GGGGTTCGCAAGAGGCTCGCGCCGCCGCCCCGGCGCGGCGGCCGGGCGCGGCGGCGTCGTGGCGCGGCTCGGAACACGGCGACTCTGCAGGGTCGAGAGGGGGCGCCGCGCGCGGCGCTTCGAGAAAGGCGGCACGTATGCCCGACATAGCGATGCGTTTCGACAGGGACATGCTCGTCGTGTCCGCACCGGTCGACGCGGTGCTCGAGCGGCAGGGCGTCGACGTCGGGCGCGACCTCGACCTGTTCGCGCTTCTCGAGCCCGACTCCCTGCGCGACGCGCTCCGGCTCGAGCTCATGGCGGGCGCGCAGTGCCTTGTCGCGACGACGCGCCGCATGACGCCCGCGCGCCTTGCCCACGAGGGCATGCGCGAACGGCTGCCCGAGTTCGCGGAGGCGGCGCTGTCGATCGCGGCCGGGCTTTCGCCCCAGCACCTCCTCGTCGAGCTCGAGCCGTGCGGGCTGCCCTTCGACGCGTCGAGCAGGACGTCGCTTGCCGAGCATCGCGACCAGTTCGCGCGCGCCGCGCGCGCCTTCGAGGCGGCCGGGGCGTTCGACGCGTACCTGCTGTCCGGCTTCGCCGACGCTGCGGCGCTCGGGTGCGCGCTTACGGGGGTGCGCCAGGTAAGCGGCCGCCCGGTGCTCGCGAGCGTCGCCGTGCGCGCCGACGGCCTGCTCGCGAACGGCCGCGACGACATCGAGGCGGCAGTCGCGACCATGGCCGACTGCGGGGCGGCGGTCGCGGGCGTGCGGACGGCGGCTGCGCCCGATGCGGCGTGCGCCGTCGTCGAACGCGCCGCGCGGGCATGCGGTCTGCCCGTGCTCGCGGAGCTTGAGGTGCGCGCCGCCGACGCGCGGCGGCCGGCCTCGGCGGATGCGGCCCCCTACGGCGTGCCGGACGCGATGGTCGGGGCGGCGGGGCGCCTGCGGGCGGCGGGGGCGCAGTTCCTCCGGGCGGTCGGCGAGGCGACGCCGGCGTACACGGGCGCGCTCGCGGCGGTCATGACGGGGCTCGACGCGCTTCCGGCGCGCGGGGCGCTTCCGGCGGTCGCCGGGGCGGGAGAGTAGCGGCCGTGGGGCGCACGGGTTTGAACGTCGTTCGGAGCGGGGACTACGGGGCGCTCCAGAAGGTCGTCGACGCGCTCTTCCGCGACGCCGAAACGGTGCGCCGCCTCGACGTCGTCGCGGCGGCCGAGTCTGCGGATCTGCCGGCCGACCTCCTGGAGATCGTCGGGCTGCTCCCGCCGGGCGCCTACACCCGCCAGCGCCTCTGCGACCAGATGAACTCCGCCATCGTCGGTCATGCCTGGGGTCAGGTGTACGGCACGGTGGAATAGCGCCCCGCCGCCCGCCAGCCGCCCGCGCTTCGCAGGCGGCTTTCAGACGGCTCACCGCCGCCCGCCGCGCCCCGC
>CAZBEP010000158.1:0-4668 GCA_964490925.1 uncultured Eggerthellaceae bacterium
ACGGCGACTGGCTCGACCAGCGGGACGACTCGTTCTATGAGTTCGCGCCTATGGGAATCGAGAAACGCAAGGAGCCTTTGGGTATATTTGAGATATGGTCGGCAGGTCTTAAAACTCAGCGCGACTCTTGGGCATGGGGCTATTCGCGAGAGGCAGTTTCATCGAATATGGAACGCCTGATAGCCAATATGAATCGCGAGATCCAGTCATCCCGAAGGGAAGAAAGAGCCGTTGAATACGATCCGATACGTTTTAGCTGGACGCAGCGCATGGAGGATGCTGCTCGCAAAGGCGAACCCTTGGTTTTCGACGGTTGTCGAGTAGTCTCTGGCATGTATCGACCGTTCTGCAAGCAGTGGGTGTACTGCGATCGTGTGATGAACGAAAGGACCTACCAGCAGCCCCGCCTTTTTCCCCTTGCGGACAGTAAGGGGAAAAAGGCCGAAAGGACCTACCAGCAGCCCAATCTCTTTTCAAAGAGCAAGGAAAAAGGCGGGGCTGAAATGACCTATCAGCAAGGGTTGCTCTGTTGCCTTGATAATCTTGCGATAACGATCCCAATTGGGCGGGAATCAATGCCTCTCATTACGGATGTAATTCCCGACATTCAGTTGCAATTTAACGGCCAGTGCTTCCCGCTTTACTGGTACGAAGAGCGCGAGCAGACTGGTGGCCTGTTCGGAGACTATTCCGGTGGTTACGTTCGCCGCGATGCCATCACCGACGAGGCGCTTTCGGCGTTCTGCGAAGCCTACCCGCACGCTTTCGTGGGGCGTTACAAGAAGGATGGCGGTGAAGAGCTATCCAAGGAAGACATCTTCTACTACATCTACGGCATCCTCCACTCGCCGGAGTACCGCAGACGCTTCTCATCGAACCTCAAGAAAGAGCTGCCGCGCATTCCACTCACAGAGGACTTCGCCGCATTCTCCCGCGCCGGTCGCGCTCTCGCCGAGCTGCATCTCAACTATGAGACGGTGGAGCCATGGGCGGGTATTGACGAGGACGGCGATTCCGCCGATCCCGGGCGCACGGAGAAGATGCGCTTCGGCAAGTGCAAGAAGACCGAGGAGAACCCGCGCGGCGAAGATCGCAGCGTACTGCACGTATCCGAACGCTTGACTCTCAGGAATATTCCCGAGGAGGCGTATGACTACGTGGTGAACGGGCGCTCGGCCATCGAGTGGCTCATGGATCGCTATCAGGTGCGCACCGACAAGGCCTCCGGCATCGTGAACGACCCCAACGACTACTCCGACGACCCGCGCTACATCGTCGAGCTTGTCGAGCGCATCGTGACGGTTTCGATGGAGACCATCGAGATAGTGAATGCCCTGCCACCGCTCAACGAGAGACCTCAGCCTTCCAACTGGCCTTTCGCATGGAGAGCTTCGCACTGAGCTCGGAAAATACGGCATGCATTTTTAGTCGGATTCGTGTCTGCTCCAAGACGCACGCGTTTTCGCGAAAGAAAGAATCGCTGCCCGCATCTTAAGGAAACGCCAATAGAGCCATTCCGTCCGCTTTAAGCCCCGTGCCTTATCGCCTGACGCTTTAGCCTCATCGGCGCAGGTCGACTTCACTGAGGCTTACGTTCGCAAACGCTTTGGCACGGGACGTATTCTGATTTTGCGGAAAAAATAAAGAGACAAAACCCTCCCTTGCAGCGAGGAGATAAAGCGGACTCGCGTCGGCGTTTCGACCCGGCCTTGACGCCGCAGAAGTCCCGAGCCGCAGTGCCTCGGGGCGCCGCCGGCGGCGTGCGGTGGGAGGGCGGCCTGCGAGCTGCGGGGTGCCTACGGGGGGCGGGAGACCCGCCTGCGGGCGGCGGGGCGCCCGCAGGCTGCAGCCCGTCCGAAAATCGCGGCTTGGGAGGAGTTAGCCACGGCTTGTGAATATTACACGGCGTGAGTATCACCCATTCCGCAGTTTGCGTATCGGTGCTCACGCCGTTTCCGTATCACCCGTTCCAGGACTTGCGTATCACTGACTCTGTTTCTTCTCGGACAGCAGCTTGCGGACGTTGACCTCGCCGAGGTCTATGCGCACCGACCCGTGGACCAGGCGATCGCACATCGCATCGGCCTGCACGCCTCCTCCAAGACGCTCGTGCCACTCCGACGGAGAGTATTGCGTGCAAAGCACCGTCGACTTGGACAGGTAGCGGCGCTCGATGAGCTCGAACAGGAAGCGGACGGCGACATCGCCCACGTCCTCGGTGAGCCACTCGTCGATAACCAACAGCTCAAAACGCGCGTATTTGCGCAGGATCTTTTGATCCGACCTTTCCACCGCCGCCAGCTCGTCGCGCTCCATGAGCAGATCGGGCATGCGCACGTAGCGGGCGCTTCTGCGCATCTTGCACGCCTGCTTTGCCAGACAGCAGCCAAGGTAGCTTTTTCCCGTGCCCGTGCAGCCCTCTATCACCACGTTGGCGGCTTGCGACATGAACTGGCAGGCGCCTGTTTCGCGGATGAGCACGCCGTCTATGCCGCGCCCGTCATAGATCATCTCCCCCATCTCGGCGTCGGGGAATCGCAGGCGGGCGCGCCCTAAGAGGCGCCTCACCGAGGCGGCCCGCTTCCCCTCCCATGCGTAGTCCACCATCATCCTCACGCGCTCGTCGAAGGGCACCGATGCGCACGACAGGTCTGAGTCCTGCATGTCAAGAGCATCCACCATCTCGCCCATGTTGAGTTCGCGCAGCTTGCGCCTGGTCTCGTCGTCTATCATCTTGGTCCCCCTATCGGTCGCGGTAGTAGTCCGCGCCGCGTACGTGGCCGCGCGGCGCATGCGTGCGTTTTGGCTGCGGCGATGATGCCAGCGAAGAGGCGGAGTCTAGGTTAGAGTCGAGGATCGCCTTGAGATGGCGGTAGCGCGGGGATGCAAGCTTGGGAAGGGCATGGGCGCATGCGGCCTCCAGGCGATCGTTTCCGTAGCGCTTCGACAAATTGAGCACCGATAGCGCCGGGTTATAGGCCTGCTCTTTGATCTTGACCCGGCTAAAGATGCGCCCGACCACTTCCGCGCACGACGGGCCGACCCTGCACGCCCAGCCCATGATTCTGGCGTCGTCCCATTCCGGCTTGAGAAACGCCTCGGGCATGTGGGTCTTGTCGGTCGAATAGGCGTTCTTGGCGCGTGCCGGCAGCAGCTTGTGGGTGGCGATGCGCTCGCCTGCGTGGTAGATTCCCAAAGTCGCCTCGCCGATGCGCAGATCGACCTTGCGACCGGCAAAGCGATGGGGCACCGAGTAGCGGTTCTTGGCGTACGCAACGTGGAAATCGAGAGCAACGGAGCGTCCGTAGACCCATTCGGCGACGTCGTAGGGGACATCGGGCAAGGGCCGCAGCTCGGGGGCCTCGAGTTCGGCAAACACCGAGTCGCGGCTTCCCTCGCGCTTTTGGAAGGGGCGCGCGTTGTAGTCTTTAAGGCGCTCTCGCACAGCGCGCTGAACCTCGCTGAAGTCGGTGAAGACACGCTCGCGCAGCGCAGCTATAACCCACGTTGCCGCATCGCGCACAACACCTTCGACGGATGCTTTTTGCTTGGGCTTTCTGACCTGGGCGGGCATGATGGCGGTCATGTAGTGCTCGCCTAAGGCCTCGTAGGCCTCGTTGAGCACGATCTCGCCTTCGCGCGGGTGTTTGACGACGCCGGTCTTGAGATTGTCGCACACGGTGCGCGCGGGAACCCCTCCCCAAAACGCATACGTGTGCACGCGGCGGCGCAGCCAGGTGCGCTGCTTCATGTCGAGGGTCGGCTCGATGTAGGCTTTCTGGCTAAAGGGCAGCACGCCGACAAACAGATAGATTTTGGACAGCTCGCCTGTCATCGGGTCGAGAAGGCCTTTTCCAAGCGTAGGGCCTGACCAGTCGACCTCGCATGACTGGCCCGCCTTGTGCTCGATGCGCCTGGTGAGGTTGTTGGCGACGGTATAGGCGCTATAGTCCTCGCAGAACTTGCTGTAGCCCATCGCCGCCGCACCCTTCCGGCGGCAGGCGTCTTTGTACTCCCCATGGAGCAGCGTCAGGGTAACGCCCACGCGCGACATCTCCTTGTGAACGTAGTCCCAATCGGGCTGCTCGAAAACGCTTTCTTGCATGTGCCGGTCGGGGAAGAACAGACGATACGCATCGTCGTCAGACAGGCCTGCAACGTCTTCCCATCTAATGCCGCGCTCTGCGGCGATGTCGAAGACCTCGCAGACCGATTCCATGGACATGTGCCGACTCGACGCTATCCTTCGCCTCGACATGCCCTGTTCGCGAAGCTCCATGATAAGCTTCGCCCGTATCTTTCTCGCCATGACTGCTTCTCCTTTCTTGGTTGGGTTGCATGGCGAGCAGATTGTACGGAGGGTGCATCAGTGATACGGAAGCGGCGGAACAAGTGATACGGATGCCGTGGAACAGGCATCGGGCAAGGTGATACGCAAGGCGCGGAAAGGGCGATACGGAAGCAGCGCAATACTCACGCTGCATGAATACCTGAACTTGTATCGTCCTGACGACTTCGAGTACGACATCGCGGCGGCCTCTGACGTGTCTGCGTGACTGCTCACCCTGTCATCGTTTGGCCAACAAGGATCGCCCGAAGGGAAGAGGGTTCCCCCTCTATCACTCGAACGCGGCCACCAACTGAGAGACTATCTATTCGCGTCCTGCT
>CAZBEP010000159.1:0-4609 GCA_964490925.1 uncultured Eggerthellaceae bacterium
CGGACGCCGAAAAGCAGCTCGGCACGACCATCACGCAGGCGGTCATCACGGTGCCAGCCTACTTTAACGACGCGCAGCGCCAGGCGACCAAGGACGCCGGCAAGATCGCGGGCCTCGAGGTGATGCGCATCATCAACGAGCCGACAGCCGCAGCGCTCGCCTACGGCCTCGACAAGGTGAACAAGGACGAGAAGATCCTCGTGTTCGACCTCGGCGGCGGTACCTTCGACGTGTCGGTGCTCGAGCTCGGCGACGGCGTGTTTGAGGTCGCGTCCACCGCAGGCGACAACCACCTCGGCGGCGACGACTGGGATCAGCGCGTCATCGACTGGCTCGCCGACAAGTTCAAGGCGGACAACGGCATCGACCTGCGCCGCGACAAGATGGCGCTGCAGCGTTTGAAGGAGGCCGCCGAGAAGGCGAAGATGGAGCTTTCCTCCACGACGCAGGCCAACATCAACCTGCCGTTCATCACTGCCGACGAGACCGGCCCGAAGCACCTCGACTATACGCTTACGCGCGCCGAGTTCGAGCGCATCACGAAGGATCTGCTCGACCGCTGCCGCAGGCCCGTTGAGCAGGCGCTGCGCGACGCGGGTCTGTCGACCGGCAACATCGACGAGGTCATCCTCGTTGGCGGCTCGACCCGCATGCCGGCCGTGCAGGAGCTCGTCAAGGCGATGACGGGCAAGAATCCGAACATGTCGGTGAACCCGGACGAGGTCGTCGCGATGGGCGCGGCCGTCCAGGGCGGCGTGCTCGCCGGCGACGTCGAGGGCATCCTTCTGCTCGACGTGACTCCGCTTTCGCTCGGCGTCGAGACGATGGGCGGCATCATGACGAAGATGATCGACCGCAACACGACGATCCCGACCCGCAAGACCGAGATCTACTCCACGGCCGCCGACAACCAGACGTCTGTGGAGATCCACGTCCTGCAGGGCGAGCGCGAGATGGCCAACGACAACAAGACGCTCGGCCGCTTCCAGCTTTCCGGCATCCCGGCCGCCCGCCGCGGCGTGCCGCAGATCGAGGTCACGTTCGACATCGATGCGAACGGCATTGTGAACGTGTCGGCGAAAGACCTCGGCACGGGCAAGCAGCAGCAGATCACGATCTCCGGTTCGACGGCGCTGTCCGACGACGAGGTCGACCGCATGGTGAAGGATGCCGAGGCGCACGCCGCCGAGGACGCGAAGCGCCGCGAGGAGGTCGAGGCCCGCAACAACTGCGACGCGCTCGTGAACGCGACGCAGCAGACGCTCGACGAGCTCGGCGACAAGGCGCCGGCAGACGTGAAGAGCAACGCAGAGGCCGCCATCGCCGAGGCGAAAAGCGCGCTTGAGGGCTCCGACATCGAGGCCGTCAGGGCCGCGACGCAGAAGATGCAGCAGGCCGGCTACAAGCTCGCCGAGGTCGTCTACTCCGCCAGCGGCGACGCGGCCGGCGCCGCCGGAGCCGCCGGAGCCGCAGCCGGCGCGGCGGGCGCGCAGGGCGCGTCGGCCGACGAGCCGATCGAGGCCGACTACGAGGTCGTCGATGACGACACCAAGGAAGGGAAGTAATCGCCATGGCAAAAGTCGAGATCGACGGCACCTCTGCCGATCAGGTCGAAGCCGAAGCCGCTGCGGCCGCAGACGCCGCCGAGGGAAGCCCTGCGGCGGCCGCCGCGACAGACGGGGCCGAGGAGGCCGCTGCAGTGCCCGGCGATCCGGCTGAGGCCGCCGGACAGACGCAGGCCGACGGCGATGCCGGCGACGAAGGCGCCGAGGGCGCCGAGGCGGGCGACCCCGAAGGCTCCGAGGCGGACGAGTCCGAATGCGCCGAGTCCGTGTCGGGCTCCGACGCCGAGCCCGACACGGACGCCCTCATGCAGGCGGCCGCCGATGCGCTCAAGAAGGCGCAGGCAGAAGCGGCCGACTGGCAGGACAAGTATCTCAGGCTCCATGCCGAATGGGACACCTACCGCCGCCGCACGAACGAGCAACGCGAGGCCGAGCGGGCACGGGCGACGGAGAAGCTCGTGACGAGCCTGCTGCCCGTGATCGACGACTTCGAGCGCACGATCGACTACGCCGAGAACAATGGCGAACAGGGGCTGCTCTCGGGGGTGCAGGCGGTGCATACGAAGCTCCTCGACGTGCTCGTCCGCGACGGCGTGACCGTGATCGACCCGGCGGGCGAGGCGTTCGATGCGCTCGAGTGCCAGGCCGTAGGTACCGTCGAGGATGCGAGCGTTCCCGACGAGACGGTCGGGCAGGTGTACCAGAAGGGCTACAAGATGGGCTCGAAGGTTCTGCGGCCTGCGGCGGTCGCCGTCACGACCGGAGGCCCGCAGCGGGAAACGCCTGCGGCAGACGACGCGAAAGCCGAGGGCGAGGAATAGAGCAACGCGCAGAGCGTCGGCGAGCGGCGGCCGGCAGGTCGCCGTGCGAGATCGGAAGGGGCGGGCTTTCAGCGGGCTCGCCCTTGCCGTAAGAGGCGCAAGAGGAGGTGGCGCAGATGCCGGCAACTCCGAACTACTACAAGACGCTGGGCGTTTCGCGCAACGCCTCGACAGACGAAATAAAGAGGGCATTTCGCACGCTCGCGCGGAAGCACCACCCCGACGCCGGCGGCAACGAGGCAAAGTTCAAGGAGATCAACGAAGCCTACGAGGTTTTGTCCGACGACGAGAAGCGCAAGCTCTACGACCAGTACGGCACCGCCAACGCGAACCAGATCCCGCACGGTTGGGGCGGCCAGGCGCACGGCGGAGCCGATCCTTTCGCCGGCTTCGGCAGCTGGTCGGACATCCTCGAGAGCATTCGCCGCGGCGAGGGAGCCTTCGGCACCGAATGGGACTTTTCCGGCTTTGGCGGCGGGGGCCGGCAGGCCGCGCGCAAGGGGCAAGACCTTTCCGTCACGCTCAACGTCACGTTCAACGACGCGTTTTTCGGCGCCGATAAGCGCGTGACGGTGCGCATCCCCGGACAGAGCGACCCCGTGACGCTTGCCGTGA
Source organism: uncultured Eggerthellaceae bacterium (assembly GCA_964490925.1). Lineage (GTDB taxonomy): Bacteria > Actinomycetota > Coriobacteriia > Coriobacteriales > Eggerthellaceae > CAZBEP01. The sequence goes on from CAZBEP010000159.1 coordinate 3,002, forward strand.
AGATCCCGGCCGGCGCGGTCGACGGAGGCAGGCTGCGCTTCAGGGGCAAAGGCGCCCCGGGCGAGGGCGGAGGCCCTGCGGGCGACCTGCTCGTATCGACGAAGATCGAATCGCATCCGTATTACCGCCGCAACGGGGCGGACGTCATCGTAAAGACGCCCGTTTCGATCGCGGAGGCGGCGCTCGGCGCGAGCGTCATCGTGCCTGCGCCCGACGGATCGAAGGTGCGCGTGAGGATACCGGCGGGCACGCAGGACGGCACAAAGCTCACCGTGCGGGGCAAGGGCGCGCCGCGCGTCAAGGGCGAAGGGACGGGGGATCTCGTCATCGACGTCCATGTGGCGGTGCCGACGCACCTCAACGGCGCTCAGTGCTCGGCGCTCCAGGCATACGAGAAGGCGACGGTTGAAAGCGTGAGGTCGTGGGAATGATGGACGATAGGAACAGGCCGCTGTATATGATCAGCGTCGCGGCGGAGCTCGCGGGCGTCCATCCGCAGACGCTGCGCTCCTACGAGCAGAAAGGGCTCGTCACTCCGCAGCGCACGAGCGGTAACACGCGCATGTACTCGCAGGCCGACATCGAGCGGCTCGCGCTCGTCAACGAGCTCACCGGCGAGGGCATCAACCTCGCCGGCGTGATCCGCATCCTCGACCTGCAGGGGCGCCTCGACGAGCGCGACAAGGAGATCGACGACCTTCACAAGCGCGTGCGGCGCCTCGCCGACCGCGTGCACGAACTCGAAACGCGCGAGCATGTGAACGGCCTGATCAAAACGAATGAAGGGACAACCGCTCTAGCAGTGCGCTACGAGAGGAGAACGCTATGAGACTCGACAAACTGGCGCTCACGGCGCAGGAGGCGTTCCAGGCCGCGATGGGAATCGCGGGCGATGCCGACTCCGGCACCATCGGGCCCATCCATCTGCTGAAAGCGCTGCTCGACTCCGACGAGCGCAACCTTTCGGCCATCATCCGCCGCATCGGGGCGGATCCGGCGTCGCTTTCCCAAAACGTCGACGACGAGATCGCGCGGATGCCGAAGGCGTCGGGTGCGATGCCAATGGCCGTCCCGAGCAACGACCTCATGAAAACGATCGATGCCGCCGTAAAGGCCGCCGAGAGGCTCGGCGACAGCTATGCGACGAGCGAGCACCTGCTCATCGCGCTGTCCGAGGACAAAGGCGCCGCCGGCCGCGTGCTTACCGGCGCGGGCGTGACGCGCAAGAACATCGAGGAGGCATACGACGAGCTGCGCGGCGACACGCGCGTCACGAACCAGACCGAGAAAACGCAGTTTGAAGCGCTCGAGCAGTACGGCCAAAACCTCACGCAACAGGCGCGCGAGGGCAAGCTCGACCCGGTGATCGGCCGCAGCGAGGAAATCCGCCGCACGATCCAGGTGCTTTCACGCCGCACGAAGAACAACCCGGTGCTCATCGGGGAGCCGGGCACGGGCAAAACGGCCATTGTGGAGGGGCTTGCGCAGCGCATCGTCGCCGGCGACGTGCCGACATCGCTCAAGGATCGCGACATAGTCGCGCTCGATTTAGGCTCGATGATGGCGGGCGCGAAGTACCGTGGCGAGTTCGAGGACCGTCTGAAGGCG
>CAZBEP010000160.1:0-2750 GCA_964490925.1 uncultured Eggerthellaceae bacterium
CCTGGCCGCCGATCTCGAGGATCGTGCGCACGTCGGGGTGGAGGAAGGTCGTCCCGACGGCGTGCGCCGTGATCTCGTTTTTGACGACCGCCGCGCCGCACATCGCGCCGACGAGCCGCCGCGCGCTGCCGGTGGTGCCGACGGCGCGCACGCGCGTGCGGCCGCGGTCGATCTGCCCCGCGAGGTCTGCCACGACGCGCCGGGCGGCATCGGCGGGGCTGCCCTCGGTCCACAGGTAGCTGCGGGCGATGATCGCGCGTCTTGCGTCGATGACCACGCCCTTCGTCGAGATCGACCCGATGTCGAGCCCCGCGAACGCCTCGTCCGCCGCAGGTGCGGCCTGCGGCCCGACGCCCGCTTTCTCCGTCATCTCTGCGCCCCCTTCTTCATGGCGATCATGTCGTAAAACGCTTCGAGCCGGGTGTCGAGCCCGGTGTCGCTCGTCTGCGAGTCGTAGCTCAGGTACAGGACGGGCACGCCCGTGTCGCGGCTGATGCGCTGGAGCACCGGGATGCAGTCGACCTCCGGCGTGCAGCCCGACGACTTCGCGTGGACGATGCCGTCGAAGCCCTGCTGCGCGTAGGACAGCGCCGTCGCGAGGGTGAGGCTCGAGGTCGGCCCCATGTCGTAGCGCACGTAGCCGGCGATGCTCGCGCGCAGGTTCTTCTCGTGGTAGCGCAGGTTGCGGTTCGTGATGTTCACCGCGCGGTGCACCTCGACGCCCATGTCGAGCAGCTTGCGCTCGAGCCCGAGGTTGCCGACGGGGTCGGGCGCGGTGAAGTACTCGCCGACGATGCCGACGCGCAGCGGGTCGGCCGGTTTGGCGAGCGGGATGGCCTTGAAGGCGTCCATGCCGGCGTGCTGCGCGGCGACGATGTCCTTTTCGCAGGTCGCCGCCCGCATGACGTCGAAGTACGCCTCGCGGGTGCGCTCGAACGCGCCGCGCTCGACCTCGAAGCCGGCGTGGGCGAGGTAGAAGTCGTTCGCCTCGTCTAAAAACTCGATCATCTTGAGGAGTGCGAGCATATTGCGCACGCCCGCCGGGACAGAGATGTTCGGGTTGACCTTTTTCTTGCACAGCGCGATGTAGTCGGTGGCGGGCTTGCCGGTCACGGTGGCGAAGTTCAGCATCTCGAACTCGTACCCGAGGTCGCGCAGGATGGATTCCTGCAGCTCGCCGTAGTAGCCGAGCCGGCACGGCCCTGCCATCTGCACGAGCACGTTGGCGCCGCGCTCGAGCGCCTCGATGTAGTCGCCGAGGATGTGCTTGAACGGCGCGCACACGGCATCGCTCGAGTAGCGCGCCCCAAGCTCCGCCGACCGCTTCGTGGCTCTGGGCAGCGCCACGAAGTCAGCGTCGAGCACGTGTTCGGCGAAGAACTTGAACGCCGCGTCGTAGTAGCTGAAGCGGAACACCGCCACCCGCGTGCGGGCGTGGCGGTCGCGCTTGGCGCGTGCGCGTTTCGGGAGAAGCGGCGAAAGCCTCGACGTCTCCTCGGCGCCTCCGCCGGCGACGCGTGCGGCGCGCAGGGCGTCGAGGCGGGCGGCGCCGTCGGTGCGCAGCGGCTCGACGCCGCGTCGGAACGGCAGGCGCAGCCTGGGGCTAGCGGCCATGGACGTAGCCTCCCTTCTGCTGGTAGCGCAGGATGTCGACGAAGCTTTCGATGCGCGTCTCGAGGCCGGCCGTGCCGCTTTGCGCGTCGACGGTGAGGTTGAGGATCGGCTTTCCCCGGAAGCACCGCATGACGGCGTCGTCGGTCATCGAGTCCGGGCCGCAGGGGAACGCGCTCGCGAGCACGATGCCGTCGACGCGGTCGTGCAGCAGCATGAGAGAGCCGATAAGCTCGCGGTTCACGATCCAGGGGAGGGTCTGTGAGAACTCGAAGCTTTTCTGGAGCGCCTTTTTGCGGTCGGTTTCGTCGGCGAACAGCACGACGGCGCCGAGCGATGCGAGGAGCCCGGAGATCATGCCGCCGACGTACGGGTCGTGCGCGAGATAGGGGTGCGCGGCGAACAGGATGCCGACCGGCGGGTCGGGGCGCGCCTCGCGGGCGGCCTCGAGGCGGGCGAGCGCGTCGGCCTGTCGCGACGCGGCGGCTCGGAGGGCGGCCTCGTCGGCGGCCTGCGCCTCCTTCCAGGCGCGCTTGGCGGCCTTCGCAGGCGCTCTGAGCGCGGCGGCGACGGCGAACAGGGCGTCGCGCATGGCGCGCTTCGGCTTGGCGTGCGCCTCGTCGACGAGGCAGGACAGCACGCGCAGCCGCCGGTCGGCGAAGGTGTTGGCGACGAGGTCGGGCAGCGACTGGAAGCGCGTGCAGAACGACTTGAAGGGGCCGACGTTCGCGATGCTCGGCACGAACACGGCGTCGCAGCGCCCGATGAGCGAATCGACGTGCCCGAGGTAGATCTTGCCGGCCAGGCAGCTCTCGTCGTTGGCGAGCGCGTCGCCGCGCTCGACGGTCCGCCGGTCGGTCGGGCCGCTCAGCACGACCGTCTTGCCAAGCGCCTCGAAGAACGCCTGCCAGAGCGTTCCGTAGCGGTAGTGCAGGAACGCGCGCGGCATGCCGATGCGCTCGACGCCGGAGAACGGCGCCGGTGCGAAGAACCCGGACGGGCCCATGGAGCCTCCTTTTCTGCGACAGTGCGACACGCCAGCTTATCACGGGAAGGCGGCCTGCGGGCGGCATTGGGCGCGGACGGCGTGCCGGGCGAGGCTGGACGCGGACGCCGCGCCTGCCGGTTGGCGCCGGGCG
>CAZBEP010000160.1:2850-4578 GCA_964490925.1 uncultured Eggerthellaceae bacterium
GCCGCAGAGCGTCGGCTATGTCCGGATCGGGGACGCCGCCAAGACGGTGCTGGACGCAGCGGCGGAGAAACGATGCGGATTCGTTCCTGAGCAATGCCGACACCTGGTGGGGCAGCCCCGCCATCGGCAGCCCGATGCGCTTGCCTTCGCGCACGAAGAGCCGGTAGGCGGAAGCGAACTCGACCGTTTCGCCAAGCGCGACGCGTACCTCGTCGATGGCGACGAGCAGGCCCATCCCGTACTCGTCGAGCCCTTTGAAAGGGCGGTTCATGCGCGTTCGCCAGCTTGCGGGCTCCGCAGGGGTCGCCGTCCGCTCGGCGAGATATGCGAGAAGAGCCGTTTTCCCCGTGCCGCGCGCCCCGACGAAGATGGTCGCGAGGTTCGGATCCCCCGGGCGCGGCTTTTGTAATTCTTTGCAACCCTTGCATCCCTGTGCGGTTTTTGCAAGCGTTGCCGACCCCGGCTGCTTGACGGTACCCCGAGGGGGTTTATAATTCCCTCGAAACAAGATACCCCTCTGGGGTACATGGGGGAAGCCGGCGAGGGACGGAGGCCGATGATGGCGGGGGACGAACGGGAGCGCGCGGGCGCGGACGGCGCGTCGGCGCCGAAGTGCGGCGGCGAGGCGGCGCGCGACCGGCACGCGGGATGCTCGTGCCGACACAAGGACACGCCGCGCAGCCGCGAGTTCCAGGCGTCCCTGCAGCGGCGGCTGAACCGGGCGATCGGCCAGCTCAACGGCATCAAGGGCATGATCGACGACAACCGCTACTGCGGTGACGTGCTCGTGCAGCTCGCCGCCGTCGAAAGCGCGGTGCGCGGCGTGTCGGTCATGCTGCTGCAGGACCACCTGGAAACCTGCGTCGTCGAGCAGGTGCGCCAGGGCAACGACGGCGTGATCGACGAGGCCGTCCACCTGGTGAAGAAGTTCGTGCGGTAGTGCGCGGCGGCGGGCTACGTGGCCACCGGACGACGAAGCCGCCGGCCGCCCGGCCCGCAGACGGAAGCGAGGGCGAAGGACCGATGAGGCAGACGTTCGATGTGACGGGCATGACGTGCGCGGCGTGCTCGGCGCGCGTCGAGAAGGCGGCGCGCGCGGTCGAAGGCGTCGAGGACGTCGCCGTCAACCTGCTCAAGAACTCGATGGACATTGTGTGCGACGGCTCGCCCGAGGTGGTCGCGGCCGTCAGCGCGTCGGTCGAGAAGGCCGGCTACGGCGCGGTTCCGCGCGCTGTGGCCGCAGCGGGGGGTCGGGCGGCAGCAAGCCCCGCGCCGGCGGGGCGCACGAACGCGGCGGCGGAAGAGGCGAAGAAGGTGCGCACGCGGCTGGTCGTGTCCTTCGCCTTCACGATCCCGCTGTTCTACATCTCGATGGGGCATATGTTCGGCTGGCCGCTGCCGGCCGCGCTCACGGCGCCCGAAAGTATAGGCGTGTTCGCACTCACGCTGTTTTTGCTGCTCATCCCCGTTGTGTTCGTCAACTTCAAGTTCTTCCGCGTGGGGTTTGCGGCGCTGTTGCACGGCTCGCCCAACATGGACTCGCTCATCGCGCTCGGGTCGGCCGCATCGACGGCCTACGGCGTCTCCGCGCTGTACCGCATCGTGCTTTCGCTCGGGGCGGGCGACGTCGCGGCCGCGCACGCCGCCGGCATGGACCTGTACTTCGAGGCCGCGGCGATGATTCTTACCCTCATCACGCCCGGCAAGTACTTCGAGGCGCGCGCGAAG
>CAZBEP010000161.1:0-4519 GCA_964490925.1 uncultured Eggerthellaceae bacterium
TTCGATGGCTTTCGTCGACGAGTCGACGCCGTTTCTGCTTCTCTGCGCGATGCAGACGGTACGCGCGGTCGGGGTGTCGTCGCTTATCGGGCCGCTGTCGTCGTGGTCGCTCTCCGGACTTCCCGGCGCTGCCGTCATGGATGGCAGCGCCTTTTCTGCGGCGGTACGCCAGGCGTGCGCGTCGCTCGGCACAGCCGTCATGGTGCTGCTCGTGACGCTTGTCGGCGCGTCGGAAGCGCCGGCTGCGCTTGGCTATCAGCTGGCGTTCGGGTTCTCGGCCGCGCTCGCGCTCGCCGTCGGCATCGTCGGCGTCGCGTTCGTGCGCGGCACGCGCCCTGCGGAGTAGCCGCGTCGCGCGCCGGCATTCGGTCCCGCGCCCGCCGCCCCGCCGGCGCTCTCGCCTTTCCCGAGACTTCATGCTTTTGCTCTCCCGCGTTGAATTGCTTCGAAAAAGGGGAAGAGCCGCGGTGCCGGCGTTAGGGAGCTGTGAGGCAATGCGGTACTATGCATGCATGCGTTTCCTCACGTTTCGCTGCTGCGGCGCGGCGAAGTCGCACCGAGAAGAAAGGGGTCGATCATGCCTGACCATGACGAAAAGAAGGGCGCTGCGCGCAGGGAGCCGGCAGCAGGGTCGGACGGGCGGACGACCGCTCCTGCTGCCGGCTCCGAGGCTTCGACGGCGACGCGCTCCGCGAGTTCCACAGCTACCGGCGCTTCGCTGCCGCCGGCCGTCTACGACGCGCGCACGCTCGGCGTGCCGAAAATGCTCGTGCTCGGCCTGCAGCACATGTTCGCGATGTTCGGCGCGACCATTCTCGTGCCCGTGCTCACCGGGCTTTCCGTGTCCGACACGCTGCTGTTCGCCGGCGTCGGCACGCTCATGTTCCACTTCTTCGCGAAGGGGAGGGTGCCGGCCTTCCTTGGCTCGTCGTTCGCGTTCATCGCGGGCTACGCTGCCATCGCGCCGAACGGCGAGGCAGACCTTTTGCCCTACGCGTGCCTCGGCGTTGCCGTCGCGGGGCTGCTCTACCTCGTGCTCGCAGCGCTTTTCCTTGCGTTCGGCCCGAAGCGCGTCATGCGGTTTTTCCCGCCCATCGTGACCGGCCCCATCGTCATCTGCATCGGGCTGATCCTCGCGAGTTCCGCGATCGCGAACTGCGAGACGAACTGGCTCGTGGCGATCGTTGCCGTCGCCGTCATCATAGTCGCCAACATCTTCGGGCGCGGCATGGTGAAGATCGTCCCGATTCTGCTCGGCGTCGTCGTCTCCTACGTCCTCGCGGCGGCCCTCGGCGAAGTCGACTTCACCGAGGTCGCCGAGGCGTCGTGGGTCGGCCTGCCGTTCACATGGGATAACACCGTTTTCTCGATATTCGGGGAGAACTTCGACGGCGGGCTTGCCATCACGGCGGTCATCACCATCGTGCCGCTCGCGTTCGCGACGATGATCGAGCACATCGGCAACGTCTCTGCGATCAGCTCGACCTGCGACCGCAGCTTCATCGCGAACCCCGGCCTGCATCGCACCCTGCTCGGCGACGGGCTTGCTACGACGGTCGCCTCGCTGTTCGGCGCCCCGGCGAACACGACCTACGGCGAGAACACCGGCGTCCTCGCGCTCACCCGCGTGTTCGACCCGCGCGTCGTGCGGCTCGCGGCCGTATTCGCGATCATCCTGTCGTTCTGTCCGAAGTTCGCGGCCGTCATCTCGGCGATGCCGGCGTGCGTCATCGGCGGCGTGTCGCTCGTGCTCTACGGCATGATCTCGTCGGTGGGCATCCGCAACCTCATCGAGAACCAGGTCGACTTCACGAAGAGCAGAAACGTCCTGGTCGCGGCGCTCGTGCTCGTGCTTTCGCTCGGCATCGCCTACAGCACCGCCGGGGCTATCGTCGTGGCGGTCGGCGGCATCGAAATCTCGCTGTCGGGACTTGCCGTCGGCTCGCTTGCGGGCATCGTGCTCAACGCGATCCTGCCGGGGAAGGACTACGACTTCGACCTGCGCGAAGAGGAAGGCTCGCTCGCCGCGACCGGCACCTTCGAGGTAGAGCCGACCGGCGAGACGACCACCCGGCCGTAACGCGCGGACGAACCTGACCACGTCATTCGTTTTGACGGCAAGCGGTTTCTTGGCCCGTACGGCACGTAAGCGAGAGCGATCAAGGGCATGGCGGTGCTCATCAACTGCGAGAAGGTGCGGGTAGACTTCCCGACCAAGGAGGTCTTTCGCGAGGTGTCGCTCGGCGTGGGCGAGGGCGACCGCATCGGCGTCGTCGGGCGCAACGGCGACGGCAAGTCGACGCTGCTCTCGCTGCTCTCCGGCGCGCTTGAGCCCGACGAGGGGCGCGTCGTGCGCACGCGCGGCGCGAGCGTGGGGCTGCTCGGGCAGCGCGACTCGCTACTCGACGACGATACGGTAGGACGTGCGGTCGTCGGCGACGCGCCCGAGTACGAATGGGCCTCGAACCCGCGCGTGCGCGACGTCATCGCGGGGCTGCTCGGCGACGTCTTGTGGGAAGGCCGCATCGGGGATCTGTCCGGCGGCCAGCGCCGCCGCGTCGACCTTGCGCGGCTGCTCGCGGGCGATTGGGACGTGCTCATGCTCGACGAGCCGACGAACCACCTCGACATCCGCGCGATCACCTGGCTCGCGCGCCATCTCAAGGCGCGGTGGAAGGCGGGGGCGGGCGCCCTGCTCGTCGTCACGCATGATCGGTGGTTCCTCGACGAGGTGTGCGAGTCGATGTGGGAGGTGCGCGCGGGGCGGGTCGAGCCCTTCGAAGGGGGCTTTTCGGCCTACATCATGCAGCGCGTCGAGCGCGACCGCCTGGCCGGCCTCGCCGAGCAGAAGCGCCGCAACCATCTGCGCCGCGAGCTCGCCTGGCTCTCGCGCGGGGCGCGCGCCCGGGCGACGAAGCCGAAGTTCCACGTCGCCGCAGCACGCGCCCTCATCGCCGACGTGCCGCCGCTGCGCGACGAGATCGAGCTGCGCCGCATGGCCGTCACGCGGCTCGGCAAGCAGGTAATCGACATCGAGAACGCGACGGCGCGCCTCGGGGACCGCACGATTATCGACGACGTGACCTGGCTCATCGGTGCGGGCGACCGCTACGGCGTCGTCGGCGAGAACGGCAGCGGCAAGACGACGCTGCTGCGCATGATCGAAGGGAGCCTCGCCCCCGCGTCGGGGCGCGTGAAGATCGGCTCGACGGTGCGCTTCGCCGTGCTCTCGCAGAACCTCGACAATCTGGTGGCGCTCGGCGACGACCGCGTGCGCCAGGCGATCGGCCGCTACAGCCGCCGCGTCATGCTCGACGGCAAAGAGGCGACGCCCGCGCAACTGCTCGAGCGGCTCGGGTTCTCGAACGCCGACCTCAACGAGCCGGTCTGCGACCTGTCCGGCGGGCAGAAGCGGCGGCTCGCGCTCATGCTCGTCCTGCTCGACGAGCCGAACGTCCTCGTTCTCGACGAGCCCGGCAACGACCTCGACATCGACATGCTCGCCGCCGTGGAGGACCTGCTCGACGGCTGGCCGGGAACCCTCGTCCTCGTCACGCACGACCGCTACCTCATGGAGCGCGTGACCGACCACCAGTTCGCGCTCATCGACGGGAAGCTGCGGCACCTGCCCGGCGGCGTCGACGAGTACCTGGCGATCATGGACGAGCGCGACGCTCTCCGGACGCGCGAGGCGGCAGAGGCGCGCGAGACGGAGGCGCGCAAGGGAGTTGTCGCCGGGTCGGCCGGGCAGGCTCGGAGCCGAGGTCGCGCCGGCGCTGCAGGCGGCCTTTCGGGAACCGCTCCGACCGAAGAAGGCGGGGAGAGCCCGGCGCTTTCCGGCGGCGAGATCCGCGCGCTGCGCAAGCTCATGGCGTCCAGCGAGCGCAAGGCGGACACGCTGCGCGGCAAGATCGAGGACGCCCGGGCGCGCATGGGGGCGGCCGACCCGTCCGACTACGTGTCGCTCGGCGACCTCCAGGCCGAGATTGCCGGCTACGAGGCTCAGATCGCGCAACTCGACGCCGAGTGGCTCGAGGCGGCGGAGCGGCTTGAGGCCGCAGGCTGCGAGGGAGGCGCGGCATGAGTTCGCACCGCACCGTCGAGGGGCGCGCCGAGGCGGAGATCGTCGAGAGGAAGAGCCGCTTCATCGGGCAGATCGCGCATGTCGAAACGGAAGAGGAGGCGCGCTCCTTCCTCGAGGAGGTGCGCGCGGCTCATCGTCTGGCGCGCCACAACGTCTACGCGTACGTGCTGCGCACGGGCGGGCGCGTGCGCTACTCCGACGACGGCGAGCCGCCGAGGACCGCCGGCCTGCCGACGCTCGAGACGATTCAGCACGCGGGTCTGACCGACGTCGCCGTCGTCGTGACGCGGTACTTCGGGGGCGTCCTGCTCGGGACGGGCGGCTTGGTGCGCGCGTACACGCAGGCGACGCAGGCGGCTGTGGAGGCCGCGCGCGTCGTCGAGGTCGCGCGCTGCGTCGAGGTTGTCGCCGAGCTTCCCTATTCCCTCTACGAAC
>CAZBEP010000162.1:0-2995 GCA_964490925.1 uncultured Eggerthellaceae bacterium
CCTCGCGCTTGCGGCGCCGCTTCTCGTCGTAGGCGGCTCGCTCGGCGCGTCGGACGCGGCGGGCCTCCTCTTCGGCGGCTCGATTCCCCGCGCGGGCAGTCGCCTTCGCTGCTTTCGCCGCAGCGCGCTCGCGTTTGCGCACGGCGCGCTCCGCAGCGGCTTCGGCATCGGAGAAGCGGCAGCCGCAGTAGTTCTGCCGGTACATGCCGAGTTCGCGGGAGCGGCGCGTCGCCTCCTGATAGCTCGGCCGGAAGTCGCGGAACTCCGCCCGCACTCCCGCGCGGGCGGCGGCTCGCTCGAGCTCCTCGCGGATGATGTCGGTGTACTGGTAGGGGCTTACGGAAAGCGTCGTGCCTACGGCATCGTAGCCGCAGCCGGAGGCGTAGCGAGCGGCCTCCTCGAACCGCAGGCGGTAACATGCCCGGCAGCGCGCCTCGCGCCGAGCGGGATCGACGGCGGACGGCGCGAGGCCGCGCCCGGAAGGATCTCGCTCCCGCGCGTATTCGAGCGCCGCGTCGCCGACGCGTCCTGCGGTTTTTTCCCATGCGCTGGGATCGTAGGGCCCCTCGACGAGCGGAATTCCCTCCCGCGACGTCCAGGCCCTGATCGTTTCGAGGCGTCGGGCGTACTCGGAAGCCGGGGCGATGTTCGAGTTCGCGTAGTAGATCGCAAGCTCATACCCCTCAGATGCAAGGATGCGGCACGGCTCGAGCGAGCATGGGCCGCAGCATGCGTGCAGAAGCAGGTTTCTCGGCTTTCCCGGCATCGGTTCCATAAGCCTTATACTACCATGCTTGATGCATCGGAACCGCCGGGCGTATCTCGGCATGAAACGAGGGCGGAGGCTATGGACAGCACGGCGGCGCGGCGATACCGCGCGATCTTCTTCGACCTCGACGGCACGCTTGTGCCCATGGAGATCGACGAGTTCCTTGGCGGCTACTACGCTGCGCTCGGCGCGTTCGCCGAGGCGCGCGGGTTCGATCGCGACGCTTTCCTCGCGGCGGTCAACGCCGGCGTCGGCGCGATGATGCGGCACCCCGACGGCGAGCCGAACCACGAGGCGTTCTGGGCGGTGTTCCCCAGACTTGCGGGCGCGCCCGAATCCGACCTGCGCGCGGCGCTCGAGGAGTTCTACGCGCACGACTTCGGCCGCATCGGCGATGGCGTCGTTCCCGAGCCGGCCGCGCGGCGCGTCGTCGAGACGCTTGCCGCAAAGGGCTACCCGCTCGCGCTCGCGACGATGCCGCTGTTCCCGCGGATCGCCGTCGAATGGCGGCTGCGCTGGGCGGGCGTCGATCCGGCGGCGTTCTCCCGCATCACGACGTATGAGAACTCCTCGTCGACGAAACCGCGCCTCGCGTACTACGCCGAAAACATCGCGGCGTTCGGGGTGCGCGGGCGCGACGTGCTCATGGTGGGCAACAACACGGTGGAAGACCTCGCGATCTGCGGCCTGGATGCCGATGCCTACCTCGTGACCGGCCGCATGATCGATCCGGTGGGGCTCGACCTTTCGACGGTGCGCCACGGATCGATCGACGAGCTCGCCGCCTGGGCGGAATCGCTGCCGCCGTGCGCCGCGCCGGCGACCGGCATCGACGACGGAGCCGTCGCGCACGCGCGCGCCGCCGCCGTGCTCGAGCGGGACGCCGACCCTGCGGCGCTCGCGGCGCAGGAGGCCGCGCAGCGGGCGGCCCAGGCGGAAAACGATCGCCTCGCCCGCGGCGATGCCGCAGGCGCCACCGACTCCGCCGAGCAGAGCGCGCCGGTCGCGACGGGCGGCACGGGCGGGGCGCTCTGATGGCGCTGTTCGACTTCGCGCTCGACGCGACGAGCGGTCACGCCCGCGCCGGCTCCTTCGAGACCGCCCACGGCATCGTGCGCACGCCGACGTTCATGCCCGTCGGCACGCACGCGACGGTGAAGGGCGTCCTGCCCTCGCAGCTGCGCGACCTCGGCGTGCAGGTGGTGCTTGCGAATACGTACCACCTCTCGCTTCGCCCCGGCGCCGACCTCGTGGCCGAGGCGGGCGGGCTGCACGCGTTCATGCGCTGGGACGGGCCGATTCTCACCGACTCCGGGGGCTTTCAGGTGTTCTCGCTCGCCGACACGCTCAAGCTGCACGACGACGGGCTCGAGTTCCGCTCCATCTACGACGGTGCGCGCGTGTTCTGGACGCCCGAGTCGAACATGGACATCCAGCAGAAGCTCGGCGCGGACATCGTCATGCAGCTCGACCAGTGCACGCCCTATCCCGCCGAGCGCGACTTCGTGAAGCGCGCGGTTGACCTGTCGGCCCGCTGGGGGGCGCGGTGCCTGGCGGCGCACGCGCGACCCGACCAGACGCTGTTCGGCATCGTGCAGGGCGGCATGGAACTCGACCTGCGGATGGAGTCGGTCGCGCGGCTTTTGGAGGCAGACGAGGAGAGCGCCTGCCGCGGCGGGCGGCGTTTCGGCGGGTTCGGGATCGGCGGATATTCGGTCGGCGAGGAGCACGACGTCATGTTCGAGACGCTTGGGCAGGTGGCCCGCGCGCTGCCGGCCGGCCGGCCGCGCTACCTCATGGGCGTCGGCAACCCCACCGCCCTCGTGCGCGCCGTCCGCGAGGGCGTCGACCTGTTCGACTGCGTGCTGCCGACGCGCACCGCCCGCATGGGCACGGCGTTTTCGAGCGCGGGCCGCATGAACATGCGCAACGCGAAGTACGCGCGCGACTTCGGGTCGCTCGATCCGGCGTGCGCATGCCCGACGTGCCGCGAGTTCTCGCGCGCCTACATCCGCCACCTCGTGAAGCAGAAGGAGATGCTCGGCTCCATTCTGCTTTCCGTCCACAACGTCCACTTCCTCGTCGACCTCATGCGGCGCGCTCGCGAGGCCGTGCTCGCCGGCGCCTACGAGGAGTTCTACCGCGCTTGGATGGACTCGCCGGCTGCGGTCGACTACTGAGGAGGCGCTCGACGGCCGATGGCCGAGGGGCGCTGCGGAAAACCGG
>CAZBEP010000162.1:3095-4464 GCA_964490925.1 uncultured Eggerthellaceae bacterium
GCGCGGAAAACGGCCGCCGTGCGGTGCCGACGACGTGAGGAACCAGCCCGTGAGAACCGACGACTTCGACTACGACCTGCCCGAAGAGCTCATCGCTCAGGAGCCTGCGCCCGTGCGCGACTCCTGCCGGATGCTCGTCATGGATCGCGCGACCGGCGCGCTTTCCGACCGCGTCTTTCGCGAGATCGGGGACTACCTGCGCCCAGGCGACCTGCTCGTCGCGAACGAGACGCGCGTCATGCCGGCCCGCCTGCTCGGCGCGAAGCGCGGTACGGGCGGGGCGGCCGAGGTGTTTCTGCTGCGCGCGACGGCCCGGCCTGCCGGCGCTGCGGCTTTCGATGCCGACGAGCCGGCGCAAGCGGGCGCGAACGCGAGCGCGTACTGGGAAGTGCTCGTCCGGCCGGGCAGGCGGCTCAAGCCCGGCCCGGGCGCCGTCGTCGACTTCGCCGACGAAACGGGCGCCGTCGCGCTGTCCGCCAAGATCGTCGACTGGGCGCCGGGCGGGCGGAAGGGCGAGCGCATCGCACGGCTTTCGACGCCGCTGCCTTCGCTCGACGAGGCGCTTCACGCCGTCGGCCGCACGCCGCTGCCCCCCTATATAAAAGCGTACGCCGGCGACGACGAGATGTACCAGACGGTCTACTCGAATCGCGAGAGGTCGGCGGCCGCCCCCACGGCCGGTCTCCACTTTACGTCCGAGCTCATCGAGCGGCTGCGCGGCGCGGGCGTCGGCTGGGCGACGGTCGACCTCGAGGTCGGGCTCGACACGTTCCGCATCGTCGACGAGGACGACCCGCGCGACCACGCCATGCACACGGAGCGCTATACCGTGCCTCCCGCCACCGTCGAGGCGGTCGAGCGCGCGAAGGCCGCGGGCGGGCGCGTCGTCGCGGTGGGCACGACGAGCGTGCGCAGCCTCGAGAGCGCCTGGGATGCGGACGCAGGGGGGCTCGCCCCGCGCGAGCGCGCCGCGACGTCGCTCTTCATTCTGCCGGGATACGGGTTCCGCGTCGTCGACGGGCTTGTCACGAACTTCCACGTGCCCCGGTCGACGCTCATGATGCTCGTGTCCGCGTTCTCCTCGCGCGACGCCGTCATGGCCGCATACCGCCACGCCGTCGAGGCGCGCTACCGCATGCTGTCGTTCGGCGACGCGATGCTCGTGGTCTGAGGCCGCCGCGACCTGCGCCGCGACTCGCCCCGCGCGACCTGCGCCGCGACCCGCGCCGCCGCGACCAGTGCGCTGCGGCGGCCGCGCGGGCAGAACCGGGCGCAAAAAAAGGCCCCGCGAAGCGCGAGGCCGTCTCAGCAGGTATGGGGGGATCCGCCGTTACAGCTTCACCACGTTGCTTGCCTGGAGCTTGCCGTT
>CAZBEP010000163.1:0-4449 GCA_964490925.1 uncultured Eggerthellaceae bacterium
TGGTGAAGTGCATCAGCTGGTACGACAACGAGTGGGGTTACTCCAACCGGGTCAAGGATCTCGTAAAGATCCTTCTGTAGGCGCAAGACGGCTTCGGCGGGCGGCGGTGCGGCCGCCCGCCTTGCATCCGAGGGGGGCTGCATTGGCTGACATCAAAACCATCGACGGGCTCGAGGCGGGAGGCAAGCGCGTGCTCGTCCGCGTCGACTTCAACGTGCCCGTGAAAGACGGCGCCGTGACCGACGACACGCGTATCCGCGCCGTGCTCCCCACGATCGAGCGCCTTGTCGGGCAGGGCGCGCGCGTGATCCTTATGAGCCATCGCGGACGCCCCTCTGGCGAAGGGTTCGAGGAGGCGTTCTCGCTCAGACCCGCCGCAGACCGGCTCGCGGAGCTCGTCGATGCGCCCGTGACGCTTGCGCATGACACGGTCGGCCTTGACGCGCGGGCAAAGGCCGCCGCGCTCGCAGACGGGGAGATCCTCGTGCTCGAGAACCTGCGCTTCGATGCGCGCGAGAAGAAAAACGACCCCGACTTCGCCGCCGCGCTCGCCGCGCTCGGCGAGGTCTACGTCGACGACGCATTCGGGACGGCGCACCGCGCGCACGCCTCGACCGCAGGCGTCCCCATGCTGCTTCCGGGATATGCGGGGTATCTGCTCGCGAGCGAGGTCGCTGCGCTCACCGGGATGTTCGAATCCCCCCGCCGCCCCTTTGTCGCCGTCCTCGGCGGTTCGAAGGTCTCCGACAAGATCAAGGCCATCGACGCGCTCATCGAAAAATGCGACACGCTCGTCATCGGCGGCGGCATGTGCTTCACCTTCCTTGCCGCGCGGGGGCTTTCGACCGGAATGTCTTTGAAAGAAGACGACTGGGTAGGCCGTGCGGGCGCGATGCTCGCGAAGGCGGAAGATCGCGGCGTCGAGCTGCTACTGCCCGTCGACGTCGTGTGCGCCGACCGCCTCGCCGAGGACGCCGACGCGAAGGTCGTTCCCGTCGACGCGATACCCGACGACATGATGGGCCTCGACATCGGCGCCGACACCGTAGCCCTGTATGCGCGCGCGATCAGGAACGCTAAGACCGTCTTTTGGAATGGGCCGATGGGCGTGTTCGAGATGGCTCCCTTTGCGGGCGGCACGCGCGGGGTCGTCGAAGCCGTGGCCGACAACGCCGAGGCCGACACGATTATCGGCGGAGGGGATTCCGCCGCCGCGGTCAACGCGTTCGGCCTTGCCGACAAGATGACCTTCATCTCGACGGGCGGCGGGGCGTCCATGAAGTTGGTGCAGGGCGACGTTCTGCCCGGCGTCGAGGCGCTGCGGTAGCCGATCCGCTTGTTCGGCGGGCTTGCTTTTCGCTTGAAAACCGGGCCGCCGGCTCTTTCGGGGCGGGGTCTTTCGGGACGCTCGGTCGCTCGGACAGTCCTGCTCGCGCGAAAGCGCCGCTGACGCTTTCGGCTCGTGCGGAACTCGCTTTGGAGAGTCCCCGGAAGGTCTTGCCTAGAAGGTTTGACGGAGTTATCAAGGGGTATCAAGGGGTTCGGGAGGCGGTTGCTGGCGCTTTCGGCTCCTTACGGCGCTTTCTTCGAAAGAAAGGAATTGGGCTTATGGATCGCGTTCCGGTAATGGCGGGGAACTGGAAGATGAACAACGGGATCGGGGAGGCGGTCGTGCTTGCCCAGGAGATCTCGAACGCCTATGAGAAAAGGTGGAAGGGCTCGGTCGACGTCGTCGTGTTCCCGCCGTTTCCCGACCTGAGGCCCGTATGGTCCGTATTCGACTTCGACAAGGTGCCCTTCTCGGTCGGCGCGCAGAACGTGCACTGGGAGGCGTCGGGCGCCTACACCGGCGAGGTGTCGGTGCCGATGGTCAAGGAGGCCGGCTGCACGTGGTGCATCGTCGGGCACTCGGAGCGGCGCACGCTGTTCGGAGAGACGAACGAGGACGTGAACCGCAAAGTCGCCGCCCTGGCCGCCGCAGGGGTCAAGCCGGTCGTGTGCGTGGGCGAATCGCTTTCCGTGCGCGACGAGGGCACGACGGAGGAGTTCGTCTGCGCCCAGGTGCGCGCGGCCTTCGCCGGTATCGACGCGCGCGATGCGGCGCTCGCCACGGTCGCCTACGAGCCCGTCTGGGCTATCGGCACCGGCCGCACGGCCACGCCCGAGCAGGCCGAAGAGGTGTGCGCTGCGATCCGCGCGACGCTCGCCGAGCTTTACGGCGCCGAGCTCGCCGACGCGATGCGCGTGCTCTACGGCGGGTCGATGAATCCGGGCAACGTCGAGGCGCTGCTTGCCCAGCCCGACATCGACGGCGGCCTCGTGGGCGGGGCGAGCCTCGACTCCGATAAGTTCGTCCAGATGATCGAGGCGTGCGTCCGATGACGGCGCGGGGCGCGGGCGGCGCGGGCGAGGGCCTTCGGCTTCCCGCATGCCTTATCATCATGGACGGTTTCGGCATCGCCGAGCCGGGGGAGGGCAACGCGATCTCGCGCGCGAAAACGCCGTGCCTCGACGAGGTGTTCGCGACGCGCCCGACGATCAAGATCGAGGCGTCGGGCGAATCAGTCGGACTTCCCGCAGGCCAGATGGGCAATTCCGAAGTCGGGCACCTCAACATCGGCGCCGGGCGCGTCGTGCACCAGGAGCTCACGCGCATCAACCGCGCCTGCGCCGACGGATCCGTGCGCGAAAACGCCGTGCTGCGCGAGGCCATGGCCGCCGCGCGCAAGCCGGGAGCCGCGCTGCACTTCATGGGGCTGCTCTCAGACGGCGGCGTCCATTCCAACAACGAGCACCTCTACGCGCTGCTGCGCATGGCGCGCGACGAGGGCGTGACCGACGTCCGCATCCACTGCTTCCTTGACGGGCGCGACGTGCCGCCGCAAAGCGGCATCGACTACGTGCGAGAGCTCGAAGCCGTCGTCGAGGCGGAGGGCATGGCCGACATCGCGCGGATCGCCTCGCTTGCGGGGCGCTATTTTGCGATGGACCGCGACAGGCGCTGGGACCGCGTCGAGCGCGCCTTCCGCGCAATCGTCTGTGCCGAGCCGCTGTTTTGCGGCGACGCCGGCGAGGCGGTCGCGGCGTCGTATGCGGCCGGCGTCACCGACGAGTTCGTCGAGCCCGTCGCGCTCGACGCGCGCGGCATGCGCGACGGGGACGCGGCGGTGTTCTTCAACTTCCGCCCCGACCGCGCCCGCGAGATCACGCGCGCCTTCGTCGATAGCGAATTCGACGGCTTCGAGCGGCCGGCGGCTCCGCGCGTGTCCTTCGTGTGTCTTACGGAGTACGACCCCGACATCCCCGCGCCGATCGCCTTCCCGAAGGAGTTCCCCGACCACGTGCTCGCCGACGTCGTCGCGGACGCCGGGCTGACGCAGTACCACATCGCCGAGACGGAGAAGTACGCGCACGTGACGTTCTTCCTCAACGGCGGCGTTGAAAAGCCCAAGCGCGGCGAGGAGCGCACGCTCGTGGCGAGCCCGAAGGTGGCGACCTACGACCTTCAGCCTGAGATGAGCGAGCCGGAGGTCGCGTCGCGCCTCGCGGCGGCCATCCGGGACGGGGCGGCCGACGTCTACATCGTGAACTTCGCCAACTGCGACATGGTGGGTCACACGGGAGTCGTCCCTGCGGCGATAGCGGCCGTCGAGGCGGTCGATGCGGGCGTGGCGGAGGTCCTTGCCGCGCTGCGCGAGAAGGGCGGCGTCGGATTGCTTACGGCCGACCACGGCAACGCCGACAGGATGATCGCCGAGGACGGCTCGCCCCACACCGCGCACACGACGGCTCCCGTGCCGCTTGCGATCCTCGACTTCGCGGGCGCGGGACTCCGCTTCGCGGACGGCATCGAGGAAGCGGCGCTCTGCGACATCGCGCCGACCCTGCTCGCGATGGTCGGCCTCGACCGCCCGGCCGAAATGACCGGGCGGATGCTTCTTGCGTGAGGTAACGCACTTCGATATAATCGGCTACTTGCATGAAGGGTAAGCTGCTGCAGTCGAGCTGCAGAGGGAGCAGAAGGAAGAGAGCAACGTGAACCCGCTTCTCATCGTCGCGCTTGTCGCGCTCGTCATCTCGGGCATCGGCCTTATCGTATTCATACTTCTTCACTCGGGGAAGGGAACGGGCGTGTCCGACATGATCGCGAGCTCGGTGTACTCGACGCAGACCGGAACGAGCATCGTCGAGAAGAACCTCGACCGCATCACGATCGTTCTCGCGATCGTCTTTATGGTCTCCCTCATCGTTCTTATGATTGTGTATCCCCAGGGTTCGATCGGGACTTCCTCCTAGTTTTTGTATTTGCTCTATGCAACGTTTTGGGCTTTTGGTATCATTCCCTGCGTTGCGGTTTTACGTCGGAGTGGTGGAACGGCAGACACGCTAGCTTGAGGTGCTAGTGCCCACACAACGGGTGTGCGGGTTCAAATCCCGCCTCCGACACCA
>CAZBEP010000164.1:0-4431 GCA_964490925.1 uncultured Eggerthellaceae bacterium
CCCGATCAGCGAGGCGGGCGTATATCCTCGCGAGCTCGGCGGCCGTGTCGGCGATGTCGAACCCCGCCGCCCGCGCCTCGTCGACACAGTCCGTGCGCGGCCGCGCGCCGGAGGCGCGGCACAGCTCGACCAGGCGGGCGCCCCACGCCTCGGCGCCTGCGGAAAGCGGCATCCGCTCGGCGCGGCGCGACACGACGGCCAGGCCGGGCACGCCCGTCGAAAGGAGCGCCGGCAGCCCCGCCGCCTGCGCCTCGACGGCCGCCAGCGAAAGCCCCTCGCGCGGGGAGGGGAGCGCGAACGCGTCGAAGGCGGCGAGGTAGTCGGGCACGTTCCCGACGAGACCCGCGAACCGGACGCGCTCGCGCATGCCGCGCGCGGCGACGTCGGCGCGCAGATCGGCCTCGAGCGGCCCGCGCCCGACGAGGACGAGGCGCGCGTCGGGCAGCGCGCGGAGCGCGGCGGCGAAGGCATCGAGGAGGAACACGTGGTTCTTTTCCGGAGCCAACCGCCCGACGTGCCCGATCACCGGGACGCCGCCTTCTGCGACCGGAGGCCCGAAGCCGAGCTCGCGCCGCGCCCGCGCATGCCGCGCGGCGTCGCAGCGGTAGTGCGCGGTGTCGATGCCGTTGCGCAGCACGGCAAAGCGCGGCCCTGCGACGACCCGCTCGCCGAAACGGTCGATGCCGGCCTCGCGCGAGCAGGCGAGGAAGAAGTCGGCGATACGGCGCGTCGGCCGCGTCGCAACCTTGAATGCGAGGCCCGCAGGACCGCGCAGGAAGCTCTGGGCGTGGCTGTGCGCGATCGTCGCGCGACCGTCGCGCTTCGCCTCCGCAAGGTAGATCGCCGCCGACGAGCCGATGTGCCCGTGGACGACCGGGTGCTCGGGGTGCTCGGCGAACACGGCGCGCACGAGCCGGCGGTACGTCCGCGTGTTCGTCCCCGTCCAGCGCGGCACGCGAAAGATGCGCCCCCCGAGCGAGGCGATCTCTTCGTCGTAGTCGCAGGCGCGCTCCTCGTGCACGAGGTAGTCGAACTGAACGGCGCCGCGGTCCGCCGCCCGGTGGAGGTTCATAAGCATCGTCTCGGCGCCGCCGCGGTCCATCGCGCCGATCACCTGGAGCACTCGCAGCGTCATGCCCGCCCCGCCCTATCGGCCCCTCGTGCGCGAACCTCCTCGTCGCGTGCGGGGCGAGCCGCCGGCATGCGCCGCACGCGACGTGCGAGGAAGGCGGCGAGCACCGCCACGCCGACGACGCACGCACCCGCGCCGGCGAAGCTCACGCCGTTCATGTCCCATACATCGACGCAGAGAAACGACAGCGGCACCACCGCGACGAACGCCGCGACGTTGCCGGCGAAGTTGCCCGGAAAGTCTCGCAGCGCGATGAGCAGGTCGCCGAAGAACCACAGGAAGGCGGTCAGCAGCGTCGAGACGACGACCGGCTGCAAGAGATACGCGTAGGCGACGATCTCCTCGCCGAACAGGAGGCCGAGCACCTGCGACCCGACGAACCCGAGCACGACGACGCATGCGGCCGCCACGCCGAGAATGCCCGCGACCGTCATGCCGAGCAGGCGGCAGAACCCCGCACGGTCGCCGGCGAAGTACTTCCGCGGGAACACGTCGATGAGCGGCACGTACAGGTATTGCGCGCCCATCTGCACGACGAGCGCTATCGCCGCGACCGACGAGTAGATGCCGAGCGCGGCGTCGCCCGAGGCGAAGGAGAGGTACTGCTTCGGAACGGTGAAGATGGCGCTCGACGCGAGCGCGGCGAGCACGGCAGGCAGCGACGTCTTGAGGAAGAGCGCCGTCTTGCGCGCCGTGATGCGTACGGCGACGGGCTCGAAGCGGCGCGTCTTGCGGACGTCGAACAGGGCGAACACGGCGAGCGCGGCGATCGTCATCGCGACGATCGCGAGGTTGACGCTGTGCGTCGCGCCGAATACGGCCACGAACGCGGCAAGCGTCGAGACCCCTTGGAGGATGAAGGAGATGCCGATGTAGTCCATTCGGCGGTTCACCTGATCGCAGCCGTGCAGGATGTCGATGACGAGGCCGACGGCCTTGAACGCATAGTACAGCGCGATCGTCGCGATGGAGGAGGGCGCGCAGGTGAGCGCCGCGTATCCCATGCAGGCGACGAAGGCGATGCCGAGCGTGACGAGGCGGAATCCGAGGTATTCCCCCAGGTCGTTCTCGTGCCGGATGTCGGATATCTGGTAGGTGCCCATCTTGTAGTTCGCGAACGTGCCGAACGTGCCGACGACCGCCATGGCGAGCGAGAGGATCCCGGCGGCGTCGAACCCCGACGAGAGGCGCACGACGAATACCGTCACGAGCCACTGGCAGACCAGATAGGTCATCGACCCGACCGAGTTCCAGAGCATATTCGCCTTGGTGGAGAGCTGTTTTCCGGCCATGCCTTCTTTTATAGACGGTACGCGCGGCACGCATGCGTCTCGCGCTGGGACGTCGGCGGCGGCGTGCGCCAGTCGCCGTACTTTTTCGTCAGGATCTCATCGTATCCGCTCGGTATGAAGAAACGGCGCCCTTCAAACTCCGCTTCGACGGGTTCGAACAGGCGGGCGGGGTAGCGCCCGCGCAAGTCCGCGTCGGAAACGAGGTCGGCGACGACCGGCTCTCCGGCCGCGTCGCCCGCTGCGGCGCGGCGGGCCTTTTCGGCCTCGTCTGAGGCGCGCGCGATCTCGTCGATCCGGCGCGCGGCGGCAAACGGGTCGAGCCGCTTGAGCGCGGGGCACACGACCCTCTTCGCAAGGCGGACGGCAGGCGTCGCGCCCGTCGCGGGGTCGGTCACGATCAGGTAGCGCAGCGCTGCGGCACGCGATGCCCTCCTGAACGCTGCGTCGTCGGAGGGACTCACGGCATCGTAGGGAAAGACGTCCACCCACACGCCGGAGCCGTAGCGATCCTCGGAATAACGCTCCTCGACCTTCGTCGTCGCGTCGACGACCTTCAGAAACGCGTTCGGCGCCGTGCCGTCGCGATACGACGCGATGCGAAAGCGGCCGTCGCCGGCCTCGCGCGGGAACGCCTCGAAGAACCGCTCGTAGTCGTCGCGCATCATCACGACGTCCATGTCGTCGTCCCAGGGGATGAAGCCGCCGTGGCGCACCGCGCCGAGCATGCTGCCGTATCCGAGGAAGTACCCTATCCCGCACGCGCGGCATACGCGGTCGATCTCGCAGGCGATCTCGAGCTCGATCGCCTTCATCTCGTCGACGGTCAGTTCGCGCACGGCGGCTCCTCTTTCGCAGGCGAGGGGCGGGGCGCGCCGGAGGGGGCAGACCCTGGGCGGGCGGCGCCCTCCAAGGAGGCTTCGGCTTCTTTGAGCGCGACTTCCTGAACGAGGAACGTGAGCTTGCTGCGTAGCTGGGAGATCTGCGCGGACAGCGAGAACACTTTCATGAGCAGCACGGCGATCACGTAGAGGAACACGAAGTTCGACGGCGACTCGACGTTTGCGAGGTCGGAAAGGAGGTACGCGATCCGCGGAAAGACCGCGAGCAGCAGAAGCGACAGCCCGAAGAGGAGCCAAAACGTCGCGTCGGCGATCGCCACCTGGCCTTTTCGGATCTTGCGAAGCATGAGCGCGACGGCGAGCATTGCGCCCACGACGAGGAGCACGCGCAGCGGAAGGCTCATCGCATCCTCCTGAACCACTGCACGAACAGGATGGACACGCTCATCCTGAGCATGTACGCCGCCGACTTCGTGAACGTGAGGTAACTCTCCCCCGCCTTGCGGTCGCGCATCTGAACCTGCGCCTCGCGCACCGTGAAGCCGCAGCGTATGAGCAGCGCGATCGTGTCGGGCTCAGGCCCATAGTCGGGCTCCTCGGCGAACAGCGGGATCATCGCGCTGTCGAACAGGCGCATGCCGGAGGTGGGGTCTTGCACCTTGCAGCGCGTCGTGAGCAGGATGATGGCCGTGATGAGGGCCGACCCTACCATGCGCGCCGAGAAGGGCTTCTTCTGCGAGGCGAAGCGCGAGCCGATGACGACGTTGGCGCCGGTGCGCTCGGCCTCGGCCACCATGGCCTCGATGAACGCGGCGGAATGCTGGCCGTCGGCGTCGAACTGGAGTGCGTAGTCGTAGCCGTGCCGGCGCGCGTACTTCATGCCCGTCTGGAACGCCCCGGCAAGCCCGAGGTTCACGGGCAGCGACACGAAGCGGTAGCCGCGGCGGCGGCAGATGTCCGGCGTCGCGTCGCGCGACCCGTCGTCGACGATCAGGTAGTCGACCCCCGGCGCGTTGGCCTTGAGGTCTTCGATCGTCGATTCGATGTTGTCCTGCTCGTTGTACGCCGGCACGACGGCGAGCACGCGCTTCCGCAGCTTATCCATAGCCTTGCATCATACTGCATTCGGCGGCGTTCGGAAACCTGCCATGCGCATGCAGCCGAAGCC
>CAZBEP010000165.1:0-4382 GCA_964490925.1 uncultured Eggerthellaceae bacterium
GGCGGGTCACCAATCGACCGGGGCCTCCTCTTCGATGATCCCGCGGTACAGCCCGACAAGCTCCGCCGACGGGTCGATGCCGAGCCCGTCGGCGAGGAACCTCCGGCATTCGAAATACGTCGTGAGCGCGGCGGCGCGCTGCCCGGAGGCGATCTGCGCCCGCATGAGCGCGCAGTAGACGTCCTCGCGCAGCCGGTCGAGCTCATAGGCGCCGCGCGCGAACCACAGCGCAGCCTCTGCGTCGCCTGCCTCGACGAGCCTGCGCGACGCCCCGACGAGCGCGTCGACGATGCGCGTGTGGTACTCCCGGCGCTTCTCGGCGATCGCGTCGTTGTCGGTCTCGCACGGCATGAACCCGCCGAGGCCGAAGGAGCCGAGCTCGCCGAGAATCTCCACCCACCCGTCGGGGTCCGCGCGCCCGAACAGCAGCACGCGGCACAGCTCGTCCACGCGACGCACGTCGCTTTCGAGCCATGCGTCCTCGAGCTTGTAGCCGTTCGGCATCCGCACGAGGTACGGGCACGTGCCGTCGGGAAGCGCGAGCGCGCGCTTGAGTTGGCTCCACAGCGAATAGATGTTCTTGCGCGCCGCGTCGATGGGACGGTCGGGCCACAGCGCTTCGGCAAGCCGATCGCGCGGGATCTCGCGTCCGGCGTCGAGCGTGAGGAGCGCCAGGAGGGTTTTGAGCTTGCGGCGGCCGAGCGCGCCCTCGTCGACGGGATCGACCCCGATGGAAACGAACACCCCGCCGAACAGCTCGACGGACAGCGTCGGCGGCACGGGCGTCCCCGGGCGCCGACGGCGGCGGGCGCGCCGGCCCGGAAGCGTCGGCCCTGCGAGAGCCTCCCCCGGCCGCTCGCGGGAGCGGCGCCATCGCGCCCGCTGCTCGGCAACGGACGAGGCGGCCGCGCGCACGGCCTGAGCGGCGGCGGATCCCACGCTCGCGCTGCGCACGGCCGGCGCGAGCGGGAGGGCGGCGGAGAGCGCATGCTCGGCGCCGAGGGTCAAAAGCCCCGCCCGGCCGCTCGCCGCGACGCGGTCGTCGACGTACGAGGCGAGAAACTCGAGCATGTGCGCAAAGGCGGGGTCGGCTCCGTCGACGGCCGACGGCTCGGCCTTCGACGCGAACAGCGCGACCCCCGTGGCGGCGGCCGCGAGCGCGTCGCGGTCGACCCCGCGGCCGCATGCGAGCCTGAGCGACTCGCACGCCGCGCCGACGCCCTCGGACAGGGCGGAGACCACCGTCGCAGCGGCGCGCCACGGATGCGCTGCGGGACGAACGAGCGGGGCGTCCTCGACAAGCGACGCGCGCGGCAGCGCGGTTCGGGAAAGCTCCCGCGCGGCCTCGGCGCGCTCCCCCTCGTCCGAGGCGGCCGCAAGGGCGACGAGGAGCGAAAGCGCGCGAGCCTCGCCGGAGGCGGCGGCCGCCCGCCCGAGGGAGAGGCCGAGTTCGAAGGCCCCGACGCGGTCGCCGAGCGCGAGCAGGCGCACGGCCTCGCACGCGCACAACCATCCCTCGCCTCCCTCCCGCGCCGGCCGCGCGGAGGCGTACAGCGCGCACGCCGGCTCCAGGCAGCAGCGGTCGAGCAGGGCGCGGTCGTGCTCCGCGAGCCACGTCTCCCGCACCGGCCGCGCCGCAGCGAACAGCATAAGCCGGCAGGCTCGGTCGGGGCGGCCGCGCGCGACGAGCTCGTCCGCGATCTCGGCGAGCATCGCATCGGCACCGGACGCGCCCGCCGCGTCGGCGATCGCCGAGAAGCGCGGCGAGAACGCCCCGCACACCCGTTCGATGCCGACCTCGGGGGCGGCGAAGCGCTCGAGGCCGGCGTCGATGCCGAAGTACGGGTGCGTATCCGCAAACGCCGCCGCCCCGGTGCGAACCGCTGCTGCGGGCGTCGCGGGAAGCGCGGCGTCGGCGAGGTCTCCCGATACGAGCACGAGCATGCGGAACGCGACCGCAAGCTCCGTCGACGGCAGACCCTCCCCCGCGAGGGCGTCGAGGAGCAGGCCCAGGCCGTCCGGGCCTCCCCACGCGACGACCGGCACGCGCTCGGCGGCTTCGATCCCGCGCCCGTCGAAGCCCCCTTCCCGCGCCTCGGCGATCTCCTCGTCGGTCAGCAGGAGGTCGGCGGGGAACAGCGCTACGCGGTCGGGCTGGCGGCGGGCGTACGCGTCGGCCGCAGGGGACAGCGCGACGACGACCTCCGTCCCGTGCTCGAGCAGCGCGTCGATCTCGCGCGAGAGGGCGTCGGCGCGAACGTCGTCGAGCGGCGGGACGTCGTCGAACACGACGAGCCGCGCGTCGGCGTCCTTCGCGGCGACGCCCTCGGCAAAGGAGCCCCCGTCGAGATCGCGCAGGAAGCAAGGGGAGCGCGCGTCGAACCAGAACGTATGCTCGAACGAGAACACCACGTCGGCGTACTCGGCCGCAAGCCGCGTCTTGCCGAACCCGCCGGGCGCAACGAGGAAGCGCGCGACCTCCCGTTCGCGCAGCATGCGCGCGACCAGGTCGGATCGCGACTTGCCGCGATCTGCGGCAAGGCGGTTCGGACGACGGCCCCGGCACGCGCTCGAGGACAGATAGTCAGGCATGGCAGACCTCTTCCGTCGGAAGCGCCGCCTTCCCGGAGCGCCCATGATAGCGGCCTCGCGTGCGCCCTTCATCGCACGCGGCCGCACAAACGATTCAGGGGGAGCGCGAATCGTTCGCCTCCGCCCCCTTGACGTCGCCACCGCGCCGCGTTTCCCCTGTCGAAGCATTTTGCGCGCGGATCCGGAGCAGGCCGTCGCGCGCCAGAGCCTCGGCCGCGCGACGCGGAGGCGGACGAGAGCCTAAGCGCGCGACAGCGTGAGCGTGAGGCGGCGCGTCGTGTCGGCGATGCTGCCCGACGAGGACGTGGTCGCGTAATCATATACGAGGGAGACCGACCACGAGAAGGTCGTCCCGTCGACGTCTGTCGCCCCCGTAAACGAGTACCGCTCGGAGCGGATCGACCCGTCGTCGCCATACGTCGTATACTCGGTCGGATCCTCCGGCAGCGCGACGGAGCCCTCCTGCACCGGCACCCCCGCCGCAGTAAGCGTCGTCTCGACGGCGTGCGCCTCCTCCACGGCGTCGGCGAAGCTCATCGACCCGTAGCCAAGCTGCGCCATGCCGGCCGCATAGCTCACCTCGATGGCCGCGCCGCTCTCGTCGAGGCTCAGGTATACCGACGGCGTGCCGGTGCGGGAATCGGTCGGCTCGTCGGCAAGCTCGATCGTCACGATGCTGCGGACGGAGCTGTCCTCCTCGTCGATCTCGTTCGTGTTCGTCACCGTCGCGCCGTGCCCGAGCGCGGCGACGGCCTCGTCGACCGTCGCGCCGACGACCGTCGCGAGGTTCGGCACCTCGGTGCTGCTTTCCGTCGGAGTCGAGGCGTCGCTGCCCGTCCCCGCGTCGGTGGAAGCCGTCCGGTCCTCGGCCGCAAGCTCGGTGCGCTGGCTGTCCGTCACGACGAGGTAGACCCCTGCCGCCCCCACGGCGACGATCACGACGACGAGGAGCGCGATCATCGCCTTGAGCGCCCGGCGCGACCTGCGCTGTTTGGCCTGGGCCTCCGTATGCGCAGCGCCTGCCGCATGCGGGGCGGGATCGGGCGCCCCTCGCCTGTGCGCGGGGCGCGCCTCCTCGCCGCGCGCCCGGCTTCCGGCAGGGGGCCTGGAGCCGACGATCGCGTCGAACTCGCCGGAATCGTCGAGATCGCGCAGATTCGCTGCGTGTTTCGCCATAGATGCACTCCTCTCATGAGAAAGGGCAGGGAAACGCCGAAAAGCCGAATGCGGCGACCTCAGGCGAATACGGTCTGGGAAAGGACGAACGCGACGACGATGACGGCGATGGACGCGATCACGAGCTTCTGCGCAAGCGGCATCGGAACGCGCTCGACGTCCTCGAGCGTCTGAACGGCCTCGCGCGGTTGCGGCGATGCCGAAGGCCGCCCGTCCGCAGCGTCGGCGCCCTGCGACGCCGCCCCGCCCGACCCGCGCAGCGCGCCGCTTTCGGAGGGCGGCGCGGACTCCCTCGCGCGGTCGGCGGAGCCGGACGCGCCCCCTGCGGCGCCTGCGTAGATGACGACCTCGTCGTCGTCCGACCTCACCGTAATATGGGAGAACCCGCGCTGTTCCGGCATACCGTCCCCTTCGAAATCGTCGTGCCCCATTATAGGAACGTCGCCCCGCGCGGCGTTCCGGTTCAGACAATCAACATTCCGAGACCGAGGCCGCTGCGCCCTCGCTGCGCCCTCGCAGAAGCCTCGCGAGGCGAACCCCCGTCTAGGGCCCGCACGTCGGCGCTGTCTGTCGAAAAGCCCGCGAACGCGGGGGATCTGACAGACAGCGGCAGG
>CAZBEP010000166.1:0-4331 GCA_964490925.1 uncultured Eggerthellaceae bacterium
CAAGGGCCTGTCCTTTGGCGGCTCGCTCGTCCGCACCGAGGCGACCGGCTACGGCCTCGTGTACTTTGTGGCCGAGCATCTCGAATGCGCGGGCGACTCCCTCGCGGGCAAGACGGTGTCGGTCTCCGGCTCCGGCAACGTCGCCATCTACGCGGTCGAGAAGGCCCAGCAGCTCGGCGCGAAGGTCGTGACGCTGTCCGACTCGACGGGCTGGATCCACGACCCGGCCGGCGTCGACGTGGCGCTCGTCAAGCAGATCAAGGAAGTCGAGCGCGCCCGCATCTCCGAGTACGCGAAGCGCCGCGAGGGCGTCGAATACCACGAGGGCCGCAGCGTGTGGAGCGTGCCCGCAGACGTCGCGCTGCCCTGCGCGACGCAGAACGAGCTCGACCTTGAGGACGCCAAGCAGCTCGTCGCCAACGGCTGCGCGATCGTCGCCGAAGGCGCGAACATGCCGACCACGATGGACGCGACCGACTACCTCATCGACAACGGAGTCGTGTTCTGCCCCGGCAAGGCGGCCAACGCCGGCGGCGTGGCGACCTCCGGCCTTGAGATGTCGCAGAACTCCGAGCGCCTGTCCTGGACCTTCGAGGAGGTCGACGCGAAGCTCCAGGGCATCATGAAGAGCATCTACCACGCCTCCGCCGACGCGGCGAAGCGCTACGGCCATGAGGGCAACCTCGTCATGGGAGCCAACATCGCGGGCTTCGAGAAGCTCGCCGACGCCATGATGGCCCAGGGCGTCGTGTAGCGTCGTGTAGACGGGCTCATCAGGCCGTACATCCTTGACCACGCAGGCGGCGCCGTCGGGGCGCCGCCTTTTTCATGCCCAAGCGCGCCGCCCAAGCGCTCCTGTCGCTCCCCTGCTTCCCGCAAGCGCGGAAGGCGGTTCCCGCTCGTCGAAAAATATGTTTGACACATGTAACTTATATGTTTGACACATACAACTTTTATGCTACCGTTGCGGTGGCGCGGTTGGAAGGCACTGTCGGCAACGACGGGTCGCCGCTTCGATACGCGCCTCTTTTTCGAACGTGAGTTATCAGAAACTAACATTGAGGTGCAAGGGGGAGCCATCAAAGGCCATCTATCGACACTCATCCTCGCCGTCGCGCTTCTCATCGCCTCGGTTTCGTCGCTGTTCGTGGGCGTGCTCGAAATGGACGTCGCGGGGATTCTGTCGGGAGACGTCGACCAGCTAAGAACGCTTCTCGTGTCCCGCCTGCCGCGCCTGCTCGCCATTCTGTGCACCGGGATCGGCATGAGCACGGCGGGGCTCATCATGCAGAAGCTCTGCATGAACAAGTTCGTGTCCCCCACCACAGGAGCGACGCTGTCGGCCGCGCAGTTCGGGGTCTTGCTCTCGCTTGTGTTCATCCCGACGATCGGGCTGTGGGGCCGCGCGATCCTGGCCTTCGTGACCGCCACGCTCGGGACGTGGATCTTCGTGTGGTTCATCCAACGCATCCAGTTCAAAGACGTCGTCATGGTGCCGCTCGTCGGCATCATGTTCGGCAACGTCATCGGCGGCGTCACGAACTTCCTCGCCTACAAATACGAGCTCACCCAGGCGCTTTCCACCTGGACCGTCGGGCATTTCTCCTTGGTGCTGCGGGGCGACTACGAGCTCGTGTGGCTCTGCGTGCCCCTCGTGGCGCTCGCCTTCGTATTCGCGAACCATTTCAACATCGTCGGCCTCGGCAAGGACTTCTCCAAAAACCTCGGCGTGAACTACAACCTCGTGCTGTTCTCCGGGCTCACCATCGCCGCCATGATCACGGCGAGCGTGGTGGCGACCGTCGGGTCGATTTCCTATATCGGGCTTATCGTGCCCAACATCGTCGCCATGTTCAAAGGCGACCACATCCGCGGCACGCTCGCCGACACCGCGCTGTTCGGGGCTTTGTTCGTGCTCGCCTGCGACCTGATCGCCCGAACCGTCATCACGCCCTACGAGCTTCCGATCGAGCTTATCGTCGGCATCTTGGGAAGCCTCGTATTCATCCTCCTGCTGCTCTATCGCCTCAAGCACGGCCGTCGAGCCATCAAGCTGGACAATCCGCTGAAACCCCGTGCGGGCCGAGCGTAAAGGAGCGCTCCCATGACCGAAACCGTCATTTCCCGAAAACCGGACCGCTCCTACAGGCTTCGCCGCCTGCGCGCCCAGCTCGGAATCAGAAGCGGCGCGGCGCTGCGAGGACGGGCGGCCCGTATCGCGAACCGCCGCAAGATCGCGGCGCTGTCCGTTGTGTGCCTCGTCGCCGTCATCGCCTACCTCGTCGTCGAGGTGAACTTCGGCAACGCGCGCCTCGCCGCGTACTCCCTGCAGATCCGAACCCCGAAGCTCGTCGCGATGTGCTTCGCGGCGTTTGCCATCGGCTCGGCCTCGATCGTGTTCCAGTCGGTCATCAACAACACGATCGTGACGCCGTGCCTGCTCGGCATGAACTCGCTGTACACCCTCATCCACACGGCCGTGGTGTTCGTGGCGGGCACGGGAAGCTTCATCGCCATGAACGCCAACGCGGCGTTTCTCACCGACATCCTCATCATGGGAGTGGTGGCCACGATCATCTACGGCTACCTGTTCAAAAAGACGAACTACAACGTGCTCTACGTGCTGCTCATCGGGACGGTGCTCGCGTCGTTTTTCGGCAGCATCCAGTCGACCCTCATACGCGTCATGGACCCCAACGAGTACGACACGCTGCTCACCTCGCTCGTCGCGAGCTTCAGCAACGTGAACGCCGAGATCATCGCGTTCTCCATCGTCGTGCTCGGCGCGGTGGCCTTCTTCCTTCGCCGCGACATCGCGCTCCTCGACGTCATCACGCTCGGCAAGGACCAGGCCGTGAACCTCGGCGTCGACTACGACCGCTGCATCCGCAGGCTTTTGCTCGGCGTGGTGCTCTACATCGCCGTCGCGACCGCAATGGTCGGCCCCATCTCCTTCCTCGGGCTCATCATCGCAAACCTTGCGCGCCAGTTCCTAAAGACGTTCCGGCACACGCAGCTCATGGCCGCGTCGTGCCTGTTCGGGGTCGCCATCCTCGCGGCCGGCCAGCTCATCGTCGAGCACGTGTTCACCTACACCGTGCCGGTGAGCGTCTTTATCACCATCGGCGGCGGGATGTATTTCCTGTACCTGCTTCTGCGGGCGCGAAAGGCGTAGACGAGATGCACGCATCGAACCTGACGAAACGCTACGGAGACAACGCCGTCGTCGACGGCGTGAGCTTCGAGATCCCCCGCGGGAAGGTGATCTCGCTCATCGGGCCGAACGGCGCGGGGAAATCGACCGTCATGGGAATCATATCCCGCCTCGTCGCGCGCGACGAGGGGGAGGTGTCGGTCGCAGGCAAAGGCATCGACGACTGGAAGAGCAAGGATCTCTCCAAGCGCCTCGCCATCCTCACCCAGACCAACAACGTCCAGATGAAGCTCACCGTGCGCGAGCTCGTCTCGTTCGGGCGCTTCCCCTACTCGGGAAACCGCCTGACCGATGAGGACGAGTCCATCATAGACCAGGCGATTTCCTACATGGAGCTCGACGAGTTCCAGGACAGCTTCATCGACGAGCTGTCGGGCGGGCAGCGCCAGCGCGCCTACATCGCGATGGTGATCGCCCAGGACACCGAGTTCGTGCTGCTCGACGAGCCGACGAACAACCTCGACATCTACCACGCGACCAACATGATGAAGATCGTGAGGCGGCTGTGCGACGAGCTCGGCAAGACGATGATCCTCGTACTCCACGAGATCAACTACGCCGCGTTCTACTCCGACTACATCTGCGCGTTCAAAGACGGAAAGATAGCCAGGTTCGGCACGGTCGAGGAAGTGATGACGAAAGAGACGCTCGGCGAGATCTACCGCGTCGAGTTCGAGATTCTGGAAATCGAGGGGAAGCCGCTGTCGATCTACTACTGAGCCGGCGCAAAGACCACCTTGGCCGGCCGCCCGTACGGGGACGCTCGCTGCGAATGCAGCGTAACCCACGCAGCGACAAGGCAGACGCTGCGCATACTGACCGATCCGAAGGATGAGGAGGCTGCCTATGAAAACCACGGTTCGACCCAGCTTGAGGAGCGCCGTCCGCGCGCCGTTCGCGCTCGCGCTCGGGCTTGCGCTCGCGCTCGGACTCGCCGGCTGCTCGTCGAGCGACGCAGAGGAGACGAGCGCGGGCGGCAGCGAAGCGACGGACGCCGCAGCGGAAGCGACCCCTGAGTCGGTCACGATCGAAAGCTACGACGGCTCGGGCGAGCTCGTCGACCTCGAAGTGCCCTACGACCCCGAGCGCATCGCCGTCCTCGACATGGCCTCGCTCG
>CAZBEP010000167.1:0-4317 GCA_964490925.1 uncultured Eggerthellaceae bacterium
CAGGCGACGGCGCGCGTGCGGGGCGTTTCGTCCCGCACGCGCGCATCGGGGGAGCGGAGCCGCCCCCCGATGCGCGCGTATGCGCGATCGAGATAGCTCGAGGCGGACGGCGCTTGCCGCTATGCTGCGTTATATTGTGGAAGGGGAGTCGATATGGACGGCCAGGATCGCAGGGGGATGACGGCGTATATCCGCTATCGGGGCGGAGTGCCGGGAGAGCATGTGTTCGACGACCGCATGACGGGCGAGCCTCTTCCCGTCAAGCTCGGGCTTCACCGCGTTCCCAAGGGCGTCGAGCGGGCGCTGATGGAAATGGAAATCGGGGAGGCGCGTGATCTCGTGATCCCTCCCGAAGAAGGTTATGGAGAATCGAATCCGAAGCTTATCCAATGGTACCCGCGCGTGCTCCTCAAAGACGGGTATGAAATGAAGAAGGGGACCCTCTTTCTCTGGCACAGCGACGACGGGCTTGCGACGCGTCCCGCGCGCGTCGTGGAGGAAACCGAAGACAACGTCATGATCGACATGAACCACCCCTATGCAGGCAAGACGATCGAGTACCATGTCGAGCTTGTCGATTTGAGGTAGGCGCCAGGCCATGTGCTATCCCTGCACATCGTGCGGCCGCTGCGGAAAGTTCGACCCGAACAGCCCGCTCTACACGCCCCCTCCCGCCATTCCCTGCCTGCAATGCGGCGGCGAGATCGACCCTTCCACGGGGGTCTGCCGCGACTGCGGAGCCCTCGCCTTCACGCCGACCTCCCAATTCTCAGACGATAAGCACGAGGTCTAGACGGTCGGGCGGAAATTACGCATTGCGCGCCGAAGGGGCACTCAGAACGTCCGTTCGCGTGCTATGCTGTTCTGCATGACTCATGCTGTGGACAACCTGTTTTCCGAAACAGAGCAAGCGGCGCACTCGAGCGTCGCACCGCTTGCCGTGCGCATGCGCCCGTGCACGCTCGACGAGACATCGGCCGTCGGCGGCACCGTGTCCGGCCTGCGGCGCGAGATCGGCACCGCAGAAAAATGCCTGGCGGTACGCGATCACTTGCGCGACCGGCATCGCTCCGGCTCGGAACGCCACGACGTCTGCCGGTGCCCGCACGACTATCCGACGGGCTGGGTCGATCAGCAGTTGCGGATTCTTCGCCGTCGCGCCTTCCCGATACTCGACCGAACGGACCTGCTCCATGTCGCTTCCGCATTTCTACCTTGACGACCAGGTGATCGCCGACGAGGGCGCCGCCGCGTTCCCGCTGCGCCTGTCGGCCGCCGACGCGAGGCACTTCCGCGCGCTGCGCGTCGCGGCGGGCGAGCGGGTCGCGGTCGTCGACGCGGCGCAGGACTACTTCGTCTGCGAGGTCGTCGACGCGGCGGAGAGCCTTCCGCTCGTGCGCATCGCCGAGCGCGGCGAAAAGCCTGCCGCCGGCCCGACCGTCGTCGTGGCCCAGGGGCTTGCGAAGGGCGACAAGGTCGACGCGGTCGTGCGGCAGGGCACCGAGATCGGCGTGAGCGCGTTTCTGCCGATGGCGTGCGAGCGCTCCGTCGTGCGCCTCGACGAGAAAAAGGCCGCTGCGCGCGTCGAGCGGTGGCGCGCCGTCGCGAGAGGCGCCGCGATGCAGGCCGGCCGCCGCGCCGTGCCGGAGGTGGCGCCGCTTTCGACTGTCGCGGAGGCGTGCGCGGCGCTTGCGAACGCGACCGCCGTGCTCGTGTGCTGGGAGGAGGCGCCGGAAACCGCGCGGCTCGCCGACGCGATCGCCTGCGGCCGCGCCGCCTGCGGCTGCTCCGACCCCGCCGACGCGCGGGTCGCGGTCGTCGTGGGGCCGGAGGGCGGGCTGTCGCAGCGGGAGGTCGAGGCGTTCCTCGCCTGCAGCGACCGCGCTTCCCTCGTGTCGCTCGGGCCGACGATCCTGCGCACCGAGACCGCCGGCGTCGTGGCGGCGGCGCTTGCGCTCTACGAGCTCGGCGGGCTTGGCAACGCGGCGCGCGCCGGAGGGGAGGGCGTGCCGTTCCGATGAGGTTTTCCGTCGTCAACCTGGGCTGCAAGGTGAACCGCGTCGAGTCCGATGCGGTCGCGGCGGCGCTCCTTTCCGCAGGCGCCGAGCCGTCGGCGGCGCGCGAGGCCGACCTCGTGGTCGTCAACACGTGCGCGGTGACGGGGGAGGCCGAGAAAAAGACGCGCAAGGCGGTGCGCCGCGCGCTTTCGGACGGCCCGGCGGCGCGCGTGCTCGTGACCGGCTGCGCGGCCGCCCTCGACGCCGCGTCCTTCGAGGCGATGTCCCCGCGCGTGGAGGTCGTCGCGAAGGACTCGCTCGAGGCGCGCGCCCGCGCGATCGCCGAGCGCGCACGCCGCCTCGCGTCGTCGACGGCGGAGCCGCCGCTGACCGGGGTCGGGCGAGGCGCGCCCGATGCCGTCGCGGAGCCGGCGGCTCTGCGCGCGCGGGGGTCGTTCCCGACGCGCGCGGGCGTCAAGGTGCAGGACGGCTGCGACAACGCGTGCACGTACTGCGTCGTCCGCGTCGCGCGCGGCCGCGCGAAAAGCCGCGCGGCCGACGATGCCGTCGCGGAGGCGGTCGCGCTCGCTCGCGCCGGCGTGCGCGAGATCGTGCTTACCGGCATCAACCTCGCGACGTATCGCGACCCGGCGACGGGCCTGCGCCTCACCGGCCTTCTCGAGCGCCTGCTCGCCGCGACCTCCGGCCTGCCCGCCGACGGCGGGCGCCCCTGCCGCTTCCGCATCTCGAGCGTCGAGCCGGCAGACGTCGGCGACGACCTCGTCGAGGCGCTCGCCGTCGCAGGCGGGCGCGTGTGCCGCCACCTCCACCTCCCGCTCCAGTCGGGAAGCTCGAAGGTGCTCGCCGAGATGGGCCGCCCCTATGACGCGGACGCCTTCGAGCGCCTCGTCGCGCGCCTGCGCGCCGCCGTTTCCGGCATCGCGCTCACCACGGACGTCATCGCGGGCTTTCCCGGCGAGACCGACGCCGACTTCGAGGCGACGCGCGCCCTCGCGGCGCGCTGCGGGTTCTCGCGCATCCACGCCTTCCCGTACTCGCGCCGCGAGGGGACGCCGGCCGCCGCGCGGGCAGACCAGGTCGACCCCGAGACGAGGGCGGCGCGCGCCCGCGCGCTGCGGGAGCTCGGCGCGCGCCTGCGCGAGGAGGACTACGCCCGCCGCGCCGGCACGGTCGAGCTCGCCCTCGTCGAGGACGGCGAGCGCGCCATGACGGAAAGCTACTACGAGATTCCCGCGCCCCCCGGCGCCCCGCGCGGGGCGCTCGTCGCGGTCGAGCTGCCGCGCGACCGAATGGCAGGCCGCCGATGAGCGCGCAGGCCGCCCCGTCGCTCACGCGCCGGACGCTCCACTACTACTGGCTCGTCACGCGCCGCCACCTCGGCCTGTTCCTCGCGCTGCTCGCCTCGACGTTCTTCTTCACGGCGCTGCTGTCCTACGCGAACCCCTTCGTCATGAGCCTCGTCGTCGACCGCGTGAGCGCCGGCCCGGTCGCCCCCGATGCGGTATTCGCCGTGTTCGCGCCCTACATCGCCGCGCTCGTGCTCATCAACGTCTGCGGGCAGGCCGCGAGCAAGCTGCAGGACTACACGATGTACAAGCTCGAGATCGCGGCGGCCTACGACCTTGCCCGGATGTCGTTCGACGCGCTGTGCAACCAGTCGATGTCGTTCCATTCAAACCGCTTCGGAGGCACCCTCGTCACGCAATCGACGAAGTTCATGAGCGCTTACCAGCTGCTGCTCGAGACGATCACCTTCCCGTTTTTGCCGGTTCTCTGCTCGATCGTCGCCACGTGCGCCGTGCTCGCCCCGCAGGTGCCCGTTTACGTCGCCATCCTCATGGTTCTGCTCGCCGTGTACGCCTGCGTGTCGTACTACATGTACAAGCGGATCCTCTCGCTTAACGAGGAGGCGGCCGGCGCGCAGAACCAGCTGTCCGGCGAGCTGTCGGATTCGGTGGCGAACATCCTGGCCGTGAAGACCTTCGGGCGCGAGGACTACGAGCGGCGCCTTTTCGACGATGCGAACCGAGAGGTCGTCGCCCGCGACTCGAAGCGCATGATTGCCTCGCTTGTTCGCGGCATCGTCACAGCGTGCATCGCGATCGTCATCATGTCGGTCGTGACCGTGTTCATCGCGGGCGGCAACGCCTGGTACGGCATCACGCCCGGCACCCTCGTTCTCATGTTCACCTATACGTATACGGTGACGAACCAGTTCAACTTCATCAACAACGGCCTGCAGCGCTTCAACCGCGCCTTCGGGGATGCCTCCGGCATGACGGCGATTCTCGACGAGCCG
>CAZBEP010000168.1:0-3033 GCA_964490925.1 uncultured Eggerthellaceae bacterium
ACGGGGGCGGCCGCTCGAGGCCGCAGTCGGCGACCCCGGCTCCGAGCGGCTCGCGTCGAGGCCCGTCGCGGGAGGCGCCGGGGCGGGTCGCCGCCCTGCGGCCGTGCCGACCGGCGGCCTCGGGGTCGGCTTCTCGCCCGCAGGCCGCGCCTGCGACGCGGGTGGGACGGCCGCCCGCTGCTGCAAGAGGCTCCCTCCTTTGTCGCCGCCGTGCAGATCCGCCGCCTTTCGCTTTGGCTCCATATCTTGTGACGACACTCCCCACGGCATGACCCTGCCAAGCGGCAAGACGATCAAGGAACTTGGATTGGCGAGGTGAACATGAACGTATCCGAGTACATGGAAAAGCACCGCCTCGCCGACGCGGCGCTCCCTTACGAGCGGGGCGACTATGAGAGCGAGGCCGACACGGTGTACAGCGGCTCGTGCGTCGATGCGGTGGGCAGCCGCCGCGTAGTTCAACCGGAGCACCAACCCTGATGCGTTCGCTGTTTTCGATGATCGGATAGCGAATAGCGCGCGTCCAGGCGTTCCCGCCCCGACGCGGGCTTCCGATAACAACAGCGATCTTGCGCGACATGCCTCCCCTCTGTTTCGGCCGGCGCAAGCCGAGGCGCCCGTACAGGCGGGCGCCTCGAACGAAGCGACTCGACTATAGCGCGCGAAAGCTCGCACGCGCTCGGCACCAGCCCCCGTCGAAAGCGGAGCGCCCCGCTTCGAAGCCCTGTCGCGACAGCGCCTCTCTACCCTGCGACGATTGCCACCGTCTGCGCGATAAGATCCGCATGCGTTCCAGCCATAAGCACGACGAAGCGCAGCGCGCAGCCGCCGATGAGAGCGCCGCCTGCACCTGCGATCACGAGCACCGAAGTGTCCCTGCCGTGTAGTCGCATTCCCAAAATCGCCACGACGAGAGGCGCAGCAAGACCGCAGATCACCACAAGACACCAGAAGTACAGCGCGTATTGTCCGCCCACAAGCGCTTGCGCGGAAACGGCTGCCGCCGCCGCGGCTGCATCGGACGCGTTCGTGCCGCCGAGTGAAATAACAAGGAAGGCACCGAGCACGATAGCCTCGATAACGACGAGCACCACAACGAACCGCTCGAGCAGTGCTTGGCAACGTGCAGACAGGCGCCCACGCCGCGCGTTAACCACCGCCACGATCTCCACGAGCGCGATGCCTGTGTCAAACGCGGATACGGTGAACAAGACGGGGAGCAACGCCGTATTCCAAAACGGGATGCCGAGCGCCGACATGAGCAGCACGCCTGTATACACAGCAACGAACACACCGAGTGCGCTGCCGATAACGGCGAGCACGGAACATGCGCCATCGCGTACCGCGGGAAAGCCCTTCCACACCGTCGCAAGAAAGCGCGCAGTAGCAGGTGTCGTGCAAAACGCCGCCAAGATGAACACGACGACGGCCGCAAGCACGCCCCATGCGCCGTAGGTCATCCACGACGAGAAGTTCACGAAACTCTCCCATGCGGCCATGCCGCGCAGCGGGAATACGAGCTCGGAAAGCAACAGCAACAAACCGACGATCAGGCAGATCGCCGCACACCACATCGACAAACCGATCGTCGATCGATGCTTCCCTCGATCGACGAACAACAGCACGGTCGCCGCGATAAACGCTCCCGCTCCCATGCCGCCAAGAAACAGGTACAGGGCGGGTTGCCAGCCCCACACCATCTGAAATTCAACCATAGCAACCTCCTCGGGCCGGTTCAAATCGAGCCAGACCCCCGCCCCGCTTAACGAGGCGGATCCCAGGCCCGACGCATCGGGACTACGCCAGGTAGCACGACGGCATCGTAGATCCCACGATGCGCTGCGCGCGGCCCTCGTACGCGGCAGCCAATTCGTCGATCGGACCGTAGTGGAGCGCGTCGAACCGGCAGGCGTCAACGCAGTGCGGCGAGTCGCCGAGCGCTACGCCGCACCCGAGGCAGCAATCGCATTTGTCCATGCCGTGCTCGTTATAGTTGGGCACCCCGTACGGGCAAGCTTGGTAGCAGTACTTGCAACCGATGCAGACACTCTTGTCTACAACGACGACGCCTCCCTCCCCTTTCGAAATGGCGCCGGCAGGGCACACGGTGGCGCACGAGGGGCTTTCGCAGTGCATGCACGACGAGGACACCCACACACGTTCGCCTGCACCCGTATCGAACTCGCGGACGATACGACGCCCCTCCTCCGAATCGGGAATTTCGTTGTAGTTGCGACAGGCTAACGCGCAATTCTGACAGTTCACGCAATTCTGCGTGTCCATGAGAAAACCGTATTGCGCAACGGTCCCGTCGTCTGCGGTTTCAGCAAATGCGGGGACGATAATGCAGGCGGCAGAACCCGCGAC
This sequence comes from uncultured Eggerthellaceae bacterium, assembly GCA_964490925.1. Classification (GTDB taxonomy): domain Bacteria; phylum Actinomycetota; class Coriobacteriia; order Coriobacteriales; family Eggerthellaceae; genus CAZBEP01. The sequence goes on from CAZBEP010000168.1 coordinate 2,368, forward strand.
CGCTACGCCCGCACCCACTGCGGCAGCCGCTTTCAGGAACCCCCTGCGAGATACTGTGTTGTTTTCGTTCATGGCAAACCACCTTACGGCTCTTCGGGCGACGTTGCGGCCGTGCACGCAGCACTCTCGCGCGTCTGAACGCGCTGCCTGTCGAGAACGACCTTGCGTAGGCGCATAATGACGTAGACCGCAACCACCGCCGTGTACACAACAAGGCTCACGACGGCTCGCTGTCCGCTCGATGTCACGGTTGGCGCAAGCATGAGCAGGATATGAAAATACGTAAGCACGTAGAACGCGTACGCGGCTTTCTGGAGCTTCTTCCACGAAGCGGTGTTCATGCGGCTTTTCACGCTCTCAAGCGAAGTGACGGCAAGCGGGACGAGCAACACGATAAGCACTGCGGAGATGAGCAGCGACGCCACCATCGAGACCGACATGCCGAAAAACCCTTCAAGAATGTCGGCGATATAGGAGTTCAGGTAGTTGATCACGTGTCCGAATGTGAGGATGCACGCTATCACGGACAGCTCTCCACGGATGGGCATGAGCATGTGCCGAACGCGGTTGCTGTCGCCAAGCGCCCCGATGAACATCACGATCGTGAAGAGGCTAAAGCCGACCAGGCAGCGCACGACGTAGGGATAGCTCGCCACGGCAAACGCG
>CAZBEP010000168.1:3133-4317 GCA_964490925.1 uncultured Eggerthellaceae bacterium
TCGCGTGGTACGAGCAGGTTGATGTTCGCCTGGTGCCATCCGTGGAAAATGTCGACCACGCCCGGCAGCACGATGTTGGTGACCTCGGCCTTCATAAAGACCTCGCCCAGATGGTTGAACACGCGCACGTCGTCTCCCGTGCTGATGTCGCGCTCGGCCGCGTCCTTCGGATGCAAGCGCACTACAGGATCGGGCATGAACTGGTTGAGCCACGGGATTTCTCGCAGCTTCGAATGCGTGTAATACGGGAGACGCGAACCGCAGTTGAGCACGAGCGTGTAATTCTTGTCGTCACCCTCGGCGGTAAGCGGGGAATGAATGGGCTCCTCGTAAACCGGTCGACCCTCGAGGCCGCATTCCTTGAGAACCTCCGAAACGAATTCCACCTTCCCAGAAGGCGTATTGAATCCGTTTTGGCCGGTACCAGCGAATTTGCCAATCTCGTATTTCTTTTCTACGTTGTCCTCGCCAGGAATGGTGAGACCATCCTCCATGTTCTCGCGCAGTTCAGCGACAGACGTGCCTGCCTCGGATACGATTGCATCGATGGCAGCTTCGACGTCGCCGTAGTAGCACTCTTCTTCGAAACCGAGACGACATCCGAGTTCGAGTGTGATCTGCCAGTCCTCTTTGGCTTCCCCTAACGGGGTGATACATGGCTCGCGTAGATAGACCTTTCGGCTGTACACCGCGAAAGTCGCCATGCGCTCATACGACATAGCTGCAGGAAGAATCATGTCAACGTAGTCGTGCGTCCACGGACGTTCGTAGTAGTCGACCGCAACCGAGAATTCAAGTTTTTTGATGGCCTCCTGGTATACGGTCGTCTCAGGCCAGATCATGGCATTGGTACCGACAAGATACGCAGCCTTGATCTTTCCCTCGTCTACATATTCGGGGAATTTCGCCATCTGGATATGCGTGTTGAGCTCGTTCCAGGCAGGAAAATCGTCTTTATCGGGTCGCCGACTTTTGTAATCCTCGCTGTTCAGCGTACTTTCCATGCGAAACGTCGAGGTTGAGCCGCGCCCCATTGAGTTACCGCCGATCGACAGAGACGAGTTGAACCACATGCCTCCTTTTATGTCGATCTGACCAAGAAGCGCCGGAATCATGAAGACGGCGCGCTGCGCATGTCCCGCATTGGTGGTGTGCGTGATACCCGCCGAGCTCGATTGAAGCGT
>CAZBEP010000169.1:0-4316 GCA_964490925.1 uncultured Eggerthellaceae bacterium
GGGAACCACCGCGCTTACCGGCTCGAACACGGGAAGCCCCGCGCGAAGGACGGCGTAGTCGGACAAAGCGAGCCCGGAAGCGGCGTCCCCGCTCGAACAGGATCTCGCGTCGGGAACCGTGACGGCGAGGGCGTCTGCAGGAGCCGTCGCCCGAAGGCCGAGCGATGTCCGCTCCCGCGCCTTAAGCGACGCGAGCTCCCCGGCGGAAAGCTCGCGGACGATGCGCCCGCCCTCGATGAGCAGGGCGCGATCGGCAAGATCCACAGCGAAGTACAGCCGATGCTCAGCAATGACGATGGTTTTGCCCTGTCGTTTCACGGAGGCGATCTCGTCATGAAGCGCCTGCACGGACGAGGCGTCGAGGTTCGCCGTCGGCTCGTCGAGCACGAACACGTCCGGCGCGGCCACGTCGACGGAGGCGAACACGAGGCTTTGCTTCTCGCCGCCGCTCATCGTCCCCACGTCGCGCCACAGCAGGCGCTGCGCCCCGAGCGCTCGAACCGTCGCGCGGATGCGCTCCTCGATCTCGTCTACCGGAACGCCCCGCGCCTCCAGTCCGAAGGCGAGCTCGTCGTTCGAGGTAAGGCTGAAGAACTGGCTTTTCGGATTCTGGAACACGCTGCCGACGCGCTCCGCGAGTTCGTACATCTCACACGTTGCAGGGTTAAGGCCGCAGACGCGCACCTTCCCCGCGAAATCGATCCCCGGCTCGAACGAGGGGATGAGCCCGTTGATGCACTTCGTGACGGTGGTCTTGCCCGAACCGGAGCGCCCGATCAGCAGCACGCATTCCCCGCGCGCCACGCTCAGGCTCACGTCGTCGAGGATCCGCTGCCCTTCGGCGGTCGTGCAGCAGACCCCCGACAGCGTCACGACGGCCTCTTTTCCGTCCTTCTCCTTCACGGCAGCCCTCCCGCACAGGCGACGAGCACGACCGCAGCAGCCGATAGCGCGAGCACGACCCAATCCTGAGCCCTCATCGCAAGGCGCTCGGTGTCCGTCGAGGGAGCGGGGTTCTCGATTCCCCGGCAGGTCGCCGCGCGAGCCAGCTCGTCGGCGGTCGAAGTCGCCGACATCACGAGGGGCACGACGAAGCATTCGAGCCTGTTGGCGGGCGGTATGTCGCGCAGAGCCATCGCGTCGCGGATGTGGGCGGCCTCTTCTTTGAGCGTGGGGAAATAGCGCATCGTCACCGTAAGGGGCACGAGCACCGACGGGGGCATGCGAAGCCGCGCGAGCGCCGTGGCGATCCGATGGACGGAGGACTCGGACACGAGCAGGGCTCCCGCCATGAAACAGAGGTAGATCTTGCGGGAGAAGGTGAGGCTGATGGTGAACATGGTGGCCGCCACCCCGCCGACCTCGGGAAGCACGAAATGAAGGATCGCCATGAGGACGGCAAACCCGGCAACGAAGCCGGCCGCCATCTTCACGCGCCCGCACAGCGCCTGCGCAAGCGCGAGCGCAGCGACCAGGCACAGCTCCACAAGCAGGCTTTTCTCTACGAAAGCCAGCACGGACGCCGCAACGAGGACTCCCATCACGCAACGCGGGTCGAGCGCGAGAAGGCCGCGCCGGCCCCGCTTTCCTAGAAGCCTCCCTTCAAGCGACGGCGCGGACGGGCATCCGACCCTTTCACGGACGAGCGCTTCCATCACACAAGACCGGCCTTCTCGAAGTGCTTCTTGAACATGCCGCGCGCGATGTAGGCGCCCACAAGCCCCGCGATAAAGGTCGCGGCGAACATGGCGACGAGCATGACGGGGTTCGCCGCCGTTTCAAGCGTCGCCAGATAGTCGGCGCCCATGCCCTGGGCGGCTATCTGAGCAACAAAGGAGTCGTGGAATACCCACAGAGGCAGCGGGCTTCCGCACATGCCGAAGCCGAACACCGCATAGGCGAAGGCGTTGCCGAGAAAGCTGCCGTAGCGCGTCGCCGCGCGGATGGCCTCGGCGATCAGGCAGGCGGCGAGCATCATCCCGAGGATGAGCGGCGTGAACATACCCGTCACGAAATAGAGAAGCGAGGGAACCATGCCCATGATGAGCGCGGTTCCGAACTTGGGGACCTTCGCGCAGGCCAGCATGAACGGGATGCCCGCGAGCAGCCCGTCCAAGGCGGGCATGAACACCCACAGGTAGGGATGCAGGCCGGACAGCAGCATGCAGGCGAAGTTCACCACGAGGTACAGGGCGGTAAAGATGCCGACGGTCACGAGATCGCGGCCTTTGAGCCCGCGTGGTTTTTGGTCATTCGAGTCGGGTCTGCGCATAGCGACGCTCCTTTGTTAGCTTACTATAACTCAACAGAAGGAGTATCGGGCAAGCCCGCAGGCAATCCTCGCCCGTTCAGCCGGGACTGTCCCGTTTAGACGGAGGATTGAGCGATCGGCGCCGAGGGAAACGGCCGCGAGAGAGGGACCGGGAAACGGCCGCGAGAGGGATCGGGGTTCGGCGTATCGGGCGAGACATTGCCGGCGCCCTCGGCGTTGGCGGCGCGGCGGAATCCCGCGACGCGTCGGGGGAGGGCGCTCGGCTTGTGGGAAAGGAGGCGTGATGCCCGAAAGGTACGAGCGCGTTCGCCCTGGAGCAGGCGGTCAAGGCGGCGGCGGAGAAGTCGGAGCAGAACACGGGACGCGCCGTGAAGGGGCTCTACATCGGCGGGCTGCTAGGGAATTCCCAGATAGACGACCTGCACGTCGCAGGAAGGAACAACGCTGCGCAAAAGAGGATATCTCTTTCTGCGGATATCGGAGCGGCGGACGCGGTAGAAGGCGAAGGCCCTGCACAGTGCGTCGACGTACTTGCCAATTGTCTTATGGTCGGCCTTCGTCTTGTTCGACTCGAGCGTGTCGGCGATGGAGCGTATCGACATAAGGTTCCCGACGTTGTCCATGAGATAGTCTATGAGCGTGTTGAGCAGCTGCTCGTTCTTCAGCCTGCGCCTGTTCACGATGTCGCGGGCCACCAGGGCGTTCAGGAGTTCGGAGTTGATATAGCGGCGCTTCTGGTCCTCGGTTCTGTACAGATACGGGCCCGCCATTCCGCCGTCAGCGATGTAGCCGGTCAGGCTGTCGTAGATGTTTTGGGACGGGCAGCACGCCAGATACTCGCCGAACGAGAACGGGCAGACGGGGATCTCATGTCCTGCCTACGAACAGGGTCGCCAGGTCGCTGCTTTGCAAAAAGGCGTTCGAGCTGGTGACGAACATGCTGCATCTTTCCCTGGCGTGCAGGCTGTTTAGGGCCTTCTCGAAGGGCTCGCACATCTGCACCTCGTCGATGAGCAGGTAGTTTTGTCGACCGGGCATGTAGCGGCTCTCGACGTAGCCCTCCATGGGGCGATACTCCATGACGCCCTCGAAGCCGGTCAGGTTGTAGTTGATGCGGATGATGTTGGCATGAGGCTGCCGCTCCGAGATCTTCTGCGCCACGGCCTCCATAAGCTTCGACTTGCCCGACCTGCGGACACCGATGATGACCCTGATGTCAGGCGTGTCGGCCACCTCCATCATCTCCGAAAGGCATGCCGTGCGTTCTATGAGCCTCACGACCAGCCTCCTTGACTGCGCGCATCATGTCTCATTCCCCAAATTTGAACATATTTGCAATTTGGGGAACCATGCGTCTATCACCCGCATCGTAATAGTCGAATCGAAGAGCTACGCCTGCTTCGAATTGGCCGCTGTAAGCGTCGGGACTTGCAGGGACCTCCAAGGCCCCTGACGATTGTTAGCTTGCGTCAACAAGGTCAGAAAGACCGGAGCCTCTTCGCTAATTCGCTAAAACATGCGTTTGGCGCTCGCTGCCTTATCACGTAGAGTGCGCACAGCATCGCGCGAGTCATCCCATGAGAGACCGGCAGCAAAGTCGTTCCTATCTTGGTATCGCGCCCAATGGCCGGTCGCCTCGTAGCTTGCCGCCAATGCGTCGATCACCGACTCGCAATCCGCAGGCGCGACCTCATGGTTTCTCGTCTTTGCGGCAGCCAAGACTGCTTCAGCCCAGGTGGCATAGTCGATCTCTGCATCCATGCTGGAGAGCGCCCGTATGTCGTAGAAGCCCCTCATGAGTCTGCACCTGAAAACGATGCCTTCCACCGCCTATCGGGCGCCGCCCCGCCGTCTGCCGCGCCCGGCCCGCAGGGCGGCGGGGTGCGCGCGGGGCGGCGGAGCGCGCGCGGGGCGGCGGAGGGCGCGCGGGGCGGGGAGGAAGAGCGGGGGCGGCGGAGGGCGGGGCGGCGGAGGGCGCGTGGGGCGGAGGGCGGGGCGGCGGAGGGCGCGCGGGGCGAAAACTGCGGCTTGGGAGGAGTTAGCC
>CAZBEP010000170.1:0-4305 GCA_964490925.1 uncultured Eggerthellaceae bacterium
ACCTCGTAGCGCGGGTCGTCGTAGCGGTCGGGGAAGAACTGCGCGTAGTCGAGCTCGGGATACCCCGCGCCGAGCAGAAAGTCGGCGACGACCGTGCGCGGGCCGTAGCACGAACCGCCAGACATGGAGAAAGAGCAGTTCGGCGTCTTGAGACACGCCTGCGCCATCGGAGGGGCGTAGAGCGTCGCCTCGCGTCCGGTTCCTTGGAAAAGATAAATCGTTTCCGGGCCGTAGTTCTCCCAGATGGCTTTGACCTCTCTCTCGAGAATGTCGAGGGCCTCGTCCCAGGTGCAGCGCTCCCACGCGTCCTTGCCGCGATCCTCCTTCGCGCGCTTCATGGGATATTTGATGCGATCCGGAGAATTCAAGAAATTTCCCATAGCAAGGCATCTCGGACACAGGCGGCCTTGGCTGATGGGATGGTCGGGATCCCCCTCCACCTTGACGAAGTTCCCGTCTTTGTCGGTGTAGATGAACATGCCGCATCCGACCGGGTGATCGCCCGGAGGGGACCACCCGCACGTTCGAACCTTGACGAGGTTCCCGTCTTCCTTTCTCCATTCTTGGTCTTGCGCCATAACCTCGCTCCTCTCTCTATTCGGCAGCCTAACCTTGCTTGACCTTGTTAGGCTTTGCCTCTGCACGTATGCCTAAGCCCTCCACTGCAATGCCCTTCGTCTCCGTTCTGATAAGCAGTCGGGTGAATATCGCCGCGAGCGCGAGCGGTATGAGGAACACAATGAGAACCGTCGAGAACGTCGAACCGGATTCGAGCGCCCCTCCGATAATCATCGGAGTCACAAACCCGCCCACGCGTGCGACCGTCGTCACGCACGCCTGTCCGGTTGCCCGGATTTCAGTGGGATACGCCTCGATCGTGATAGGGGCAGGAGTCATGTACGCCCAGTTGATCGCAAACCCCATGAGAATGCAGGAGAGGACGATGAGCCCATTGAACCCGAACGTCGCCGTAAAAAGAACCGACGCTCCGGCAAGGGCGAGTGCAATGTAGGTGTTGCGGATTCTGCCGAACCTATCGGCTGCCGCACCGGCGACGACGGCGCCTGCGCAGCCGAGCAAATTCATAAGCGTCGTATAGGCATAGCTCGCCTCAACCGTATACCCGCTCTGGATGAGAATAGTCGGCATCCAATTCGTCAGACCATAGGAAAGGGCGCAGGTTGTAAAGGCAACGAGCCATATCCCGACGGTAACGCGAAGGTATTCCCTTGAAACAAGTTTTCTAACTCGGCTTTTCCTCTCTGCCTTCGGGGCAGCTATCTCCTCGATCGTATACCCTCCGGGCTTAGGAGAGTCGAGCCGGGCATTGATTCCGTTGACGATCTTTATCGCTTCTTCCGTACGCCCTTTGCTGAGAAGCCACTGGACGGATTCCGGCATGATAAAGTGCATGAGAATGCCGTAGACGAAAGGAAAGCCGCCGATGAGGTAGCACATGCGCCACCCGAACGAAGGGACGACGAACATCGCCGTCAGCCCAGCGAGAACCCAGCCGAGCATCATGAAGGTCTTGGTGAGGGTGACGAATATGCCTCGATGCTTAGTGGGCGCGTACTCAGACACGATCGTCACGCTGAGAGGTATCACCGCCCCGACCCCGACCCCGGAGAATATTCGGCACAGCGCAAACGCGTCATACGAGCGAACGAAAAAGATCGGCACCGTGAGAATCGCGTAAATCATGATGCTCACGTTCATGACGTGCTTTCTGCCGAACTTGTCGGCAAGATAGCCCGACAAAAAACCACCGACGAGCATGCCGAGGAGACTGAACGACGCAAGGCTCCCGGTCGCGATAAGCCCCAATTCCATTTCGGCGGTGATTTGAGGCATCGTGAAAGACACGATCATGTAGTCGAATCCGTCAAAAACCATCGCGATTCCGACAAAGGCCAGAATCCTGATAGAAAAACGCATTCCACCAGGCTTTTCAATAATGTCGGAAACGTATGCCTTCTTCATGGCAGAACCCCTCTCTTCTGCTCAAAGAAAGCCGCCCTTGCCTTTTGCCTTCACGAAAGACGACATATCTCGACCTTGGTCGATTCGCAGGCATCCGGTGCAGGCTCGGTCGCCTTGATGCGACCGAGCCAACCATGGCGTCTCGCAAATCCCTCGCGTTTCCCCTTTACGGCAGGAAGCACGCGACGCCGTCTCCGCCGAGCTCCTCCATGCGCCCCGGCAGGTCCTCGAGCGCGACCGCCTCCATGCACTTGGCGAGGCAGTGGTGCACGCACGCGGGGCTCTTGCCCCCGGAGATGCGCTCCTCGCACAGGTCGCACAGCGACGAGGGGACGGGCACGTAGTTCCAGTACCACTCGCCCCCGAGCCTCTCGGGGCCCAGCTCGGCGAGCCTGATGCCCCACTGCTCCACGTCCGAGATGCCCTTCTCCTGGCGGCAGGCCACCTCGCAGGAGTGGCAGCCCGTGCAGTACTTGTAGTCGATGACCAGCGCGTGTTTCATGAGACCCTCACCTCCGTCCTCAGTTGCAATGGGTGGCTTCGTAGCTGTTGGGCTGGGGAGATCCCGCCGTCATGCTTTCCGGCCCGCGGCTCTCGCGCGGCACATACTTCGCAGGGTCGCTGATCACGTCCTCGTAACCGCTAACCTTGTATATTTTGCAAAGCACGTTTTTGTACGGAGCCCCGTACCCGGTAATTCCCACCTTGTACATGGGGACGAGCTTGTTGACGTTCGATTTCCAGACCCCGTACAGATTGGGAGCTTCCGGATCGTCCTCGGGATACCACCATCCGTGTTCGGCATGGATTACCCGCTCGGTCACTTCGTTGGACACGCGCGCCCGCTCGACGCATCTTCCGAGCGGGTTTTCAATGCAAACGTAATCACCGTCGTTGATGCCGTATTTCTTTGCGGTCGCAGGATTGATGGTGACCAAGGGGTCAGGGTGCAAGGAACGCAACGAGGGGATCTGGCGATGCTCCGAATGGAAGGACACGAAGCTGCGCCCGCCCGTCGTGAGCACGAGAGGGTACTCCTCGTAGAGGTCAGGGGTGCTATAGGGACTCATAGCAGGCTCCTGGAAATACGGCAGCGGGTCTTCCCCGAAGTCGTCGTAGATCGAAGAGGCTACCTCGATCAAGCCCGTCGGCGTGTTGAAGCCCGGCTCCCCGTCGGGTCGCAGCATGCCCTTCTCGTACTTGCGGTACTCGAACGGCTGCTGGAACGTCCCCATTTCGCGAAGATCGTTGAAATCCCAGTCGTACTGCGTCCTGATCTGGGCATTGAAGAACTCCTCCGCCGTCTCCCACGGCCACGCCTCCGGGTTGAGCCGCTTGCCCACGATCATGTCGATCTCGAGGTCCGAGCGGGCCTCCCCCGGATCCACCGCCGCGTTCATGGCGCCGAGGAAGTGGGTGTTGCGCCCGAAATGGGGGAGCACGAAGCCGTCATGCTCCGGGAAGAAGCTCACTGGCAGCACGAGGTCGCACAGACCCATGATCGTCGGCGTCATGAAGCAGTCCTGTGCGGCGTTGAAGTCCATCTTCAGGATGCCGTTGTACCAGCGCTCGGGCTCGGCGTAACACGTCGGAGAAATCGGGTTGGAAGCGTAGAAGTAGAACATGTGGAATGCATAGGGCTCGCCCGTCTCGAGCGTCGTGAGGACGGAGTCGGGATGGGCGTAGGGCCCGGTTGCATACGCGGGGTGGTTTTCGCGCCCATCGATGCGCTTCGCCTCGACCTCCTTGCCGACGAACTGCATCGTCTCGTAGGTCCACCGACCGAGGAAGCTCGACGGCAGCGCGAGCGTGATGCCGCCCGGAACGTCCATGTACCCGCAGATGGCCCCGATGGACAGCAGCGCCTGGCCGGCCTGAGCCCCGTTTTGCTGGGTGTCGATCGCGAGGCCCCACATGATCGAGGAGGGCGCGCCCGTCGCGAAGGCGCGCGCGGCGCCGCGGATCGTATCGGCGGGAACCCAGGTAATCTCCTCGGCCCACTCGGGGGTCTTGTCCGCGACGCGCTCGGCAAGCTCATCGAGGCCGAACACCCAGTTGTCGCAGAACTCGCGGTCGTACAGCTCCTCCCCGATGATGACGTTGAGCATGGCGAGGCCGACCGCCGCGTCGGTGCCGGGACGCAGCTGGATATGGTACGCGGCGCGCGAGGCGAGCCACGTGAGACGCGGGTCGATGACGATCAGCTTGGAGCCGCGCTTCATGAGATCGACGACGGCGTGTCCGAAAAAGCCGTCCGGGTTCGACGACAGCGGGCTTTTGCCCCACAGGATGATGTACTTCGGAACCTCGTAGCGCGGGTCG
>CAZBEP010000171.1:0-4294 GCA_964490925.1 uncultured Eggerthellaceae bacterium
TCCCGCCCTATGCCGACAACCCGGTGCGCGTCGAGTTCTGGGGCGACGAGATCGAGTCGATCGCCGAGATCGACCGCGTGACCGGCGAGGTCGTAAACGAGTACGAGGCGCTGCCCGTCTGGCCGGCCTCGCATTACGTGACGGCGCGCCCGAAGGTCGAGCACGCCCTCCAGACGATCCAAGACGAGCTGCGCGACCGCCTCGCGCAGTTCAAGGCGGAGGGCAAGCTTCTCGAGGCGCAGCGGCTCGAGATGCGCACGAGCTACGACCTCGAGATGCTCGAGACGATGGGCTTTTGCTCCGGCATCGAGAACTACTCGCGCCACCTCGACGGGCGCGCGCCGGGCGAGCCGCCCTACACGCTCATCGACTACTTCCCGAAGGACTTCCTCTGCATCATCGACGAGAGCCACGTGACGGTGCCGCAGATCCGCGGCATGCACGAGGGCGACCGCTCCCGCAAGGTCACCCTCGCCGAGCACGGGTTCCGCCTGCCGAGCTGCCTCGACAACCGCCCGCTGCGCTTCGACGAGTTCGAGGCGCGCGTGCCGCAGTTCGTCTACGTGTCCGCCACGCCGGGCGACTACGAGGAGCGCGTGAGCCAGAAGCAGGTCGAGCAGATCATCCGCCCGACGGGGCTGCTCGATCCGGAGATCGTCGTGCGCCCGGTCGCGAGCCAGATCGACGACATCATCGACGAGGCAAAGGAGCGCGCCTCTCGCGACGAGCGCGTGCTCATTACGACGCTCACGAAAAAGATGGCGGAAGATTTGACCGACCACCTGCTTGACCAGGGCGTGCGCGCCCGCTACATGCACTCCGACATCGCGACGCTTGAGCGGGTCGAGATTTTGTCCGACCTGCGGCGCGGGGAGTTCGACGTGCTCGTGGGCATCAACCTGCTGCGCGAGGGGCTCGATCTGCCCGAGGTGTCGCTTGTTGCGATCCTCGACGCGGACAAAGAGGGCTTCCTGCGCAACCACCGCTCGCTCATCCAGACGGTCGGGCGCGCGGCACGCAACGTGTCCGGCCAGGTCATCATGTATGCCGACAAGATCACCGACTCGATGGACCGCGCCATCGCCGAAACGCGGCGCCGCCGCGAGATCCAGATGCGCTTCAACGAGGAGCACGGCATCGAGCCGCAGACGATCCGCAAGGCCATCAACGACATCATGGCCTATGTGACCGACGAGGCCGCCTCGCGCACGGCCGAGCAGGTGAACGCCGAGCTGGCTGCGCTCTCGCGCGAGGAGGTGCTGCGCATCGTGTCGTCGATGGAGGACGAGATGGCCGCCGCCTCCGCGAACATGGACTTCGAGGAGGCCGCCCGCCTGCGCGACCAGGTGGTGAAGCTGCGCGCGCAGATCGAGGGGTCGTCCGAGGCGGACGCGCTCAAAGCGCTCAAAAAGTCGGCGCGCAAGGGAAGCGCCTTCGGGAATCGCAAACACGCCGCGTACGGGTCGAGCCGGCGGTCGTGAGGGGCGCGGGCGCGCCGGTGGTCGTGAGGGGCGCGGGCGCGCCGGCGGGGGAGGATCCCGCTGTTGCACGCACGGGAAGCCTCGCGGAGGCCCAGTATTTTCGGTTTGGGAGGGAATGGCGCCCCGCGTGACCTGTCGACGTGGCTCGCGCACGGCGTTTTCCCAGGTCGCGGAAAGCTGCCGAGCCGAAAGCCCTCCCAAGCCGTAGCTAACTCCTCCCAAACCGTTGGGTGCCCCTCCCGAACCGCAGATTATGGGCCTCCGCGAGGCTCTCCGTGCGTGCGGCGCTCGAGAAGTCTCCCAAGCCGTGGCTAACTCCTCCAGAACCGTACGTTTCGGGTCGCGCGCCGTCCTCCGCGTCCGTCGAGATCGGGTATGCGGCTTCCTTCGGAGGCCCATCGCAAGACGTGCATATGTATGCGCTGCGTTTGATTGGCGGTACCGCAGGGGTTTACTCCTCAGCCTGACAGATCCGCTGTTGGCGACGAGATGCATCGGTGGCGCCTCGGCGCCGTATCGCGCTGATCGCTGATCGCCGTGTCGATCGCAGACGCCGTCGCATTCGTTTGCGTTCCGATTGCGCAGGTGCTTGGAGATACGATCAAGAATTCGCTTAGGAAACGGCATTGTCGCGGTCGGTCTGGCGGCTGTCGTCGTTGTGACGCCCCCCCCCCTTTCTTCATGGCATGGAGCCATCGAGAGCCGGATGGCCGGGGCAAACATGCCGAACGATCAGGGTACGTCGGCTGATCGCACTCTGCCGATGCGCGCTCTGCCTGCCTTCCGGGATCGCGCTTTGCATGGCGTATGCGTGACGAGGGCCTGAACGGGCTGGCGTGAAGTATTCGCCGCGCGATACCGGAGAACCCCGCTCTTCGATTCCGTTCTGGCTGCGTGGGCATCTGCTTCGACATGGCTTGGCTTCTCGCAGTTTCTCTGGCTTCCGTCGCGACGCGCTTCGCTATCATGTATGGAAGGAGACGGGCTGATGATCGGGGACGGATGATCGAGGTTGCGAACGTGCGGCTGCCGCTCGATGCGGGGCTTTCGGGCGAGCGGGCCGCCGCGCTCGTGCGTGCGGCGGCCGCGCGCGCCTGCGGCGTTCGCGTGCGCGAGGTTGCCGACGTGCGGCTGGTGCGCCGCAGCGTCGATGCGCGCCATGCCTCTGACGTGCGCTTCGTCGCGACGCTCGCCGTGCGGCTTTCCGGCGGCGCCGCAGCGGAGCGCGTCGCCCTTGCGGCCGGCTCTGCCGAACGCGGCGTGGTGATGCGGGAGCACGTCCCCTACGAGCCGCTTGTCGTCCCCGACTGCGCGGCCGCGCTCGCGCGGGGCGACTGCGCACGGCCCGTCGTCGTCGGCACCGGGCCGGCGGGGCTGTTCTGCGCGCTGCACCTGGCGCGTGCGGGCCTGCGGCCGATCGTGCTCGAGCGCGGCGACGTCGTGGAGGGTCGCGTGCGCGCCGTCGAGGCGTTCGCGTCGGGCGGCGCGCTCGACCCGGAATCGAACGTGCAGTTCGGCGAGGGGGGAGCGGGCACGTTCTCCGACGGCAAGCTTACGACGAACGCGAAGAATCCGTTTACGCGTCACGTGCTTGCGTGGTTCGCGGAGGCGGGCGCCCCAGACGAGATCCTCTGGCAGGCGAAGCCGCACATCGGCACCGACCGGCTGCGCGGGGTCGTGCGGGCGCTGCGCCGCGCGATCGAGGAGGCCGGCGGCGAGGTTCGCTTTCGGACGCGGCTCGTCGGACTCGATCTTGCGGGCGGTCGGCTGCGCGCCGTCGAGGCGCGCGGCCCGGACGGCGAGGCAGCGCGGATCGAGACGGATCGCGCCGTCGTGGCCTGCGGTCATTCGGCGCGCGACACGTTCGCGATGCTGCGGGACGCGGGGCTGCTCCTCGAGCGCAAGCCCTTTTCCGTCGGCGTTCGCATCGAGCATGACCAGCGCGCGATCGACTGCGCCCAGTATGGGCGGGCGGCGGGGCATCCCGCGCTCGGCGCGGCCGACTACAAGTTCGCGGTCCACCTGCCGGGCGGCCGGAGCGCATATACGTTCTGCATGTGTCCGGGCGGCGAGGTCGTGGCGGCGGCGAGCGAGGAGGGCGGCGTCGTCGTGAACGGCATGAGCCGGTACGCCCGCGACGGCCGCAACGCGAACAGCGCGCTGCTCGTCGGAGTGGGGCCGGCGGACTTCGGGTCGGGCGACGCGCTTGCCGGCGTGGCCTTCCAACGACGGATCGAGCAAGCGGCGTTTCGATGCGCGCAGGCGGCGGGAGGCGCGCCGTACGCGGCGCCCGCACAGACGGCGGGGGGCTTCCTCGCGCGGGCGGGCGGCGGGAAGGCGCGCCTGCGCGAGGGGCGCCGCAGCGGCGCGGTCGAGCCGACGTATCCGCGCGGCGTTGCCTGGTGCGATCTGCGGGAGTGCCTGCCGGGCTTCGTCGCGGATGCCCTCGCCGAGGCGCTGCCGCTGCTCGGGCGGCGTTTGCGCGGGTTCGACGCGCCCGAGGCGGTCATGTGCGGGGTCGAGACGCGCAGCTCGAGCCCGGTGCGCATCGTGCGCGGCGCGGATTTGCAGGCGTTTGTCGGTGTTGCGGACGGCGTCGCCGCCGATCAGGCCGACCGAAGCGGATCGGGCGGCAGCGGCGTCTATCCGTGCGGCGAGGGCGCCGGCTACGCGGGCGGCATCATGAGCGCGGCCGCCGACGGCCTGCGCGTCGCCGCAGCGATTGCGGGGGAGCTTGGGAAACGCTGATCAGTCCATTCCGCCCTTCAAACCCCGTGCCTTATCTCCTGGCGCTTAAGCCTCATCGACGCAGG
>CAZBEP010000172.1:0-4281 GCA_964490925.1 uncultured Eggerthellaceae bacterium
ATCTGCGCCGCGACACGGTGCTCACCCTCGAGAAGATGGGCATCCCGGTGGAGTACTCCCATCACGAGAACGGGCCGTCGCAGCACGAGATAGACCTGCGCTTCACCGACGCGCTCTCCATGGCCGACGCCGTCATGACCTACAAGCTGGTCGTGAAGGAGATCGCGCTCAAGCACGGCGTGCACGCCTCGTTCATGCCCAAGCCCTTGGCGGACGCTCCCGGCAGCGGCATGCACGTGCATCAGAGCCTGTTCGACTTCGAGGGCGGCAACGCCTTCTTCGACCCGGGCGATCCGAGCGGGTACCGCCTCTCCGACGTCGCAAAGCACTACATCGCGGGCATTCTGAAATACGCTCCGGAGTTCACGCTCGTCACGAACCAGTACGTGAACTCCTACAAGCGGCTCGTCGCAGGGGGCGAGGCGCCGATCTACGTGTCGTGGGCGCAGCGCAACCGCTCCACCCTCGTGCGCATCCCGGGCTATCGGCCCGAGCGCGAGGTCGCGTGCCGCATCGAGCTGCGCAGTCCCGATGCGGGCGCGAACCCCTACCTCGCGCTCGCCGCCATGCTCGCCGCCGGCCTGCGCGGCATCGAGGACGAGCTTCCCTTGGGCGACCCGGTGGAGGGGCGCGACCTCTTCCGGCTGTCGCGTCAGGATCTGCGCGCGCAGGGCTTCCGCACCTTGCCGGAAAGCCTCGGCGAGGCGGTCGAGCTGTTCGCCGAGTCCGAGCTTATGCGCGACACGCTCGGCGAGCACATCCATTCCTACCTCGTGAGGACGAAGCGGGAGGAATGGAACGAGTACCAGCGATACGTGTCCGGGTGGGAACGGGATCGCTATCTGGCGGTGCTGTAGCCATGGATCGGAAAAGCGTCATCTTCGTCGCCGACAGCCTCGACAACGCGCATCGGTTCCGAGCCGTGCTCGCAAGCCTCGACGTGGACGTCGCTGCGGGGTCGTCGGCGCAGTTCAAAAACATCCTCGTGCAGCATCCCGGCTGCGATTTGGTCATCTACGAGGCGCGCGCCGACGCGCTCTCGAACGTCGCGCAGGTGGAAAGCGCGCTCGTGGAGGACGGCTCGGCCGCGCTGCTCGTGATCATAGACGGCGACCGGCTCGGCGAGTTCCGTTTGCCCGTGCAGGTGAAAAGCGACTTCGTCGTGCACGGGGCGTCCGCCGACGAGTGCTCGGCGCGCATCCGGCAGCTTCTGTGGCCGGGCAACGAGAGCGCCACGAGCGACTACCTCGTCATAGATGCGATGACCGTCAACCTTGCGACCTACCAGGTGAAGGTCAACGGCGAGCCGCTCGACCTCACCTATCTGGAATACGCGCTCCTGTCCTTTCTCGTAACGCATCCCGGACGCACCTATTCGCGCGACGCGCTCCTGCGGCGTGTGTGGGGCTTCGACTACTACGGCGGCTCTCGAACCGTAGACGTGCACGTGCGCCGCATCCGTGCGAAGCTCGGCCCCGAGCTTGCCCAGCGCCTCGAGACGGTGCGCGGCGTCGGCTATCTCTGGACGGCGTAGGGTCGCGGCTGCGCATACGCCCCTGCGCTATACTAGGGCGTGATCGAACAAGCGCGCCGGCCTGCCGCGCGCCGGCCTGCACATACCTGCCCGCATATCCAGGGAGGATCCCATGCCCAAAAAGGTCGTCGTCATCGACGGAAACTCGCTCATGCACCGTGCCTACCACGCGGTGCCGCAGACGATGAACGCTCCCGACGGCACGCCGACCAACGCCGCCTTCGGCTTCATAGCGATGCTCCTCAAACTCGTCGACCTTGCAAAGCCCGATGCCGTGATCTGCGCCTTCGACGCGGGCCGGCCGGCGTTTCGCATGGAGGCGCTCGAGCAGTACAAAGCCCAGCGGCCCCCGATGGACGATGACCTGCGCGTCCAGTTCCCGATCATCGAGGATCTGCTCGCATCGATGGCCATCCCCGTCGTTAAGGCGACAGGCTGGGAGGGCGACGACGTGCTCGGCACGGTGGCCGCGCGCGACGAGGCGGAAGGCTACGAGACGCTGCTCGTTACCGGCGACAAGGATGCCTACCAGCTCGCGAGCGACCTCACGCGCATCGTCACGACGAAGAAGGGGATCGCCGACGTGGCGATCTACGGCCCGGCCGAGGTGGAGGAGCGCTACGGCGTGACGCCCGCGCAGTTCCCCGACTTCCTCGGGCTTATGGGCGACTCCTCCGACAACATCCCGGGCGTGCCGGGCATCGGCGCAAAGACGGCGGCGAAGCTGCTGCAGCGCTTCGGCTCGATGGACGGCATCTACGATAACCTCGGCGAACTCAAAGGCAAACAGCTCGAGAACCTTCGCGACAACAAGGAGGCGGCCTATGTGAGCCGCGAGGTGGCGACCATCGTACGCGACCTCGACCTCCCGCTCGATCTCGACGGGGCCTCCTTCCCCTCGTTCTCGGCGGAGTCGGTAAGCGAGGCATTCGGCAAGGTGCAGTTCAACGCCCATCTCGCGCGCGTGCTCAAGCTCATCGGCGAGGAAGCGTCGAAGCCTCGCGCCCACCTGTCCTGGGAGCCGATCATGCGGGGAAAGGATGCGCGGGAGCTCGCGAACGCGGCGATAGCGGCGGGCGAGCGCGTCGGCCTGTCTTTCGTCGACCCCGAGCAGGCCATGCTGTTCGAGCCGGAGACGACGCTCGCGGTCGCATGCGAGAAGGGCACGGCGGTCTTTTCCGGAGCCGAGGCGCACGAGGTGTTCGCAGAGTTCGTGCGCACGGGCAGCTTCGCCGCGCTCGACGTGAAAAGCGAGCTGCATCGCGACGGGGTCTATCCGCCCGACACGGAAAGCCCGGCGCAGTTGGAGCCCGCCGACCTCATGGCGATGGACGCCTTCGATCTCGGGCTTGCGGGCTACGTGCTCAACTCGTCTACGGAAAGCTACACCTTCGACGCGCTGCTCGGCGCCTATGGCGGGGGAGCGCTGCCCGAGACGGAAGGCGACGCCGAGCGGGCGGCCGTCCAGGCCGCAGCGGCTCGCGCGCTCGTCGAGCCGATGACCGCCGCGCTCGAGGCCGACGGCACCGCGCGGGCCTACTTCGACATCGACCTGCCGCTTGTCGGCGTGCTCGCCGTCATGGAGCGCACCGGCGCCGCACTCGACGCGAGACATCTCGCCGAGATCGGAGCCCGCGCGAAGGCGGAGCTCGACGATCTTCGCGCGCAGATCGTCGAGCTTGCCGGCGAGGAGTTCAACGTCGATTCCCCCAAGCAGCTCGCGCGCATCCTTTTCGAAGTCATCGGCCTTAAGCCCCGCAAGAAGAAGCAGCGCGGCTATTCGACGGACGCGAGCGTTTTGAAGGAGCTTGCCGCCGAGCACGAGCTTCCCGGTCTCGTGCTGCGCTATCGCGAGTACGCCAAGATCGTCTCGACCTACATCGACGCCCTGCCGGGGCTCGTCGGCGGGGACGGACGGCTCCATA
Source organism: uncultured Eggerthellaceae bacterium (assembly GCA_964490925.1). Lineage (GTDB taxonomy): Bacteria > Actinomycetota > Coriobacteriia > Coriobacteriales > Eggerthellaceae > CAZBEP01. The sequence goes on from CAZBEP010000172.1 coordinate 3,460, forward strand.
CCTCGTTCAACGAGACGGTCACGACGACGGGGAGGCTGTCCTCGTCGAGCCCGAACTTGCAGAACATCCCCGTGCGCACCGAGTTCGGGCGGCGCATCCGCGAGTGCTTCGTGCCGCTGCATGACGGCGAGGTGTTCCTTTCTGCCGACTACTCGCAGATCGAGCTGCGTTTGCTTGCGCACCTGTCGGGCGACGAGAACCTTGTCGCGGCTTTTCAGCACGGCGCCGACTTCCACCGCAACACCGCCGCGCGCGTGTTCGGCGTTCCCGTTGAGGAGGTGACGCCGGAGCTGCGCAGCCGCGCAAAGGCGGTGAACTTCGGCATCGTCTACGGACAGCAAGCCTTCGGCCTCTCGCAAAGCCTCGACATCCCCTTCGGCGAAGCGCGGGAGATGATCGAACGATACTTCGAGGCGTATCCCGGCGTGCACGGCTACCTCCGCGAGGTCGTCGAACGGGCGCGCGCGACGGGCTTCGCGGAGACGATGTTCGGCCGCAGGCGCTATATCCCCGAACTCAAGAGCAAAAACGCCGCCCAGCGCGGCTTCGGTGAGCGCACCGCCATGAACCACCCGATGCAGGGAAGCGCCGCCGACATCATCAAGATCGCGATGCGGCGCGTGATGGAGCGTCTGCGCGCGGATGGCTTCGAAGCGCGCCTCGTGCTCCAGGTGCACGACGAGCTCGACTTCTCGGTGCCCGAGGGAGAGGTCGAGCGCCTCGCCGCGATGGTGCGCGAGGTCATGGAGGGGGCCGTGGAGCTGAAGGTTCCGCTCGTCGTCGACACGGCGTGGGGCGCGAACTGGGCGGCCGCGCACTGAG
>CAZBEP010000173.1:0-4258 GCA_964490925.1 uncultured Eggerthellaceae bacterium
CCCTTCGACGGGAGCCTTCGGCGCAGGTGTTCGGCGGGGCGGCGGGAAAGACGCGATGTCGGACGGAACGGAGGAGGGAAAAGCGCCATGCTCACGAACCGCGAACGGATGTTGCTCGACGCGCTTTCCCCGAAGGCCGCCGAGCACGGCGTCGAGATCATCACCGTCGAGATCGTCGGATCGAAGAAGTCGCCGACGATCAGGGTATACGTCGATAAGGAGGGCGGCGTCGGCTTCGACGTGCTCACAGGCGCCCAGGCGTGGATCGACGGCGTCCTCGACGAGGTGGATCCCTTCCCCGGGGCGTACATGCTCGAAGTCTCGTCCCCCGGCATCGACCGGCCGCTGCGCACTGAGGAGCACTTCGCCCGCTTCGTGGGCGAGCGCGCCGTCGTGCGCACGGCGGCGCCGATCGACGGCAGGAGCACGTGGACGGGTCGGATCGCGGCCGTCGCAGACGGCGTCGTCGAGATCGACGCCGACGGCGTACGTGCGTCGATCCCCATCGCCGACATGAAGCGGGCGAACCTCAAGGGAGCGATCGACTTTCGGTCCTAGGCGGCCGGGTCGCAGACGAAAGGAAGCATCGTGGCAACATCGGAACTGATCGAAGCTCTGCAGGCGCTCGCGCACGAGAAGAAGATCGACGAGATCTACCTCGTCGAACAGCTCGAGGAGTCGCTCGCGAAAAGCTACCAGCACATCCTCGACCTCGAGTGGGACGCGCGCGTCACGATCGATCGCCAGACGGGCAAGATCTACGTGTACGAGCTCGTGCCGGTGGGCGAGCCCGACGAGGAGACGGGCGAGTACGCCGAGTTTGAAGAGCGCGACGTCACCCCCGACGACGTGAGCCGCATCGCCGCCGCCAATGCCAAAAGCGTCATCGCCTCCATCGTGCGCGATGCGAGCCGGCAGTCGGTCTACGAGGAATTCAAGGGCCGCGTCGGCGACCTTGTGACGGGCACCGTGCTGCAGGGCACGCCCGACTTCACGATCATCAAGATCCGCGAGGGGGTCGAGGCGGAGCTGCCGCACTACGACACGGCGCGCTATCCGAATGCGCACAACGAGCGGCCGGCCGGCGAGCGCTACCACCACAACCAGCGCCTCAAAGTGCTCATCATCGAGGTGCGCGACCCGAACGCCGAAGGGCCTCACTCCCGCAGCGACCATGCGCGCCCGACGATCGTCGTGTCGCGCACGCACCCGGCGCTCATCCGGCGCCTCTTCGAGTTCGAGGTTCCCGAGATCTACGACGGCCTCGTCGAGGTCAAGTCGATCGCCCGCGAGCCGGGCGCCCGCTCCAAGGTCGCCGTCTCCTCGCGCGAGGCCAACCTCGACCCTGTGGGCGCCTGCGTCGGCCCGAAGGGAAGCCGCGTGCGCATGGTCGTCGAGGAGCTGCGCAACGAGCGCGTCGACGTCGTCCAGTGGGACGAGGACCCCTCTCGCTACGTCGCCAACGCCTTGTCGCCCGCGAAGGTCAACCGCGTCATCGTGGACGAGGAGAACCAGTACGCGACGGTCATCGTGCCGGACGACCAGCTCTCGCTCGCGATCGGCAAGGAGGGCCAGAACGCCCGACTCGCCGCGCGCCTGACGGGTTGGCATATCGACATCAAGAGCGCGTCGTTCACCGGCGAGCCGCTCGTCGCCGAAAACGGCCTCATCGACGAGGTGGACGGCGACGAGGAGGAAGCCGAGATGTGCGCATATGTGAGCGCGGACGACGTGCGCTGCCGCAACCACGCGCGTCCGGGCAGCCGCTACTGCGGCGTCCACGAATACCTCGACGAGGAATAGGAAGCGACGGAGGCCGGAAGGAGGCCCATGGCACAGCAGCCGGGACAGAAGCGCCGGCGGACCTGCATCGCCTGCGGGGCGCAGGCCGGGAAGGCCGAGCTTTTGCGCATCGTCCGCACGGCGGGCGGCGCCGCCTACGACCCGACGGGCCGGGTGGCCGGTCGCGGGGCGTACGTGTGCTCGGCGGGGTGCTTTGCGGCGGCCGTCAAGGCGGGAAAGCTGTCCCGTGCGCTCAGAACGAAGGTCGGCGAACACGACTGCGAAAGCATCGCCTGCGATCTTGCGCGGGCCGAGCACGAAGCCCGCGACTAGATGAGGAGTTTGCACATGGCACGTATGCGCGTACACGAACTGGCGAAGGAGTTCGGGATGTCGAGCAAGGAGCTGCTCGATCGGCTCGCAGGGATGAAGATCCCCGCGAAAAGCCATGCGAGCATGCTCAACGACGCCTACGTCGCGAAGATCCGCAAAAAGATCGAGCCGGAGGTGAAGGCGCGCACGGGGCGCCTCGACTCCGAGGAGGCGGTCGAGCTTGCCGAGAAGAAGGCCGAGAAGGAGCGCAAGAAGGCCGAGGAGGAGGCCGCGCGCCGCGCGGCCGTCGAGCACGAGCGCGCCGCCCGCGAGGCGGAGCGCGCCCGCCGCGCGCAGGGGGCCGAGGAGCCGGCTGCCAAGGCCGACGAGGACGCGGGCGCCGAGGCTCCGCGCGCCGAGGTCGCCCCGAAGCGGCATTCGGCATTCGAGCGACTCGAAAACCAGATCAGAAGCGAGCGCCAGCGCGTCGAGCGCGAGAAGGCCGAGGCGCGCGCCCGCGCCCGATCCGCGAAGGCGGCCGTCGACGTCGCCAAGAAGCAGGCGGTCGAGCAGGCGCTGCGCGAACGGAGCATGAGGCAGAAGCCCAAGCACGTCGAACGCAGGGGCAAGGCGCCGACCTCGGTCGACCCCCGCAGGTTCGATTCGCTGCTTTCCCAGATCGAGGCCGAAAAGAACCGCCTCGAGGCGCAGAAGCAGGCACACGATCAGGCTCGGCGCGACCAGGCGGCGGGCGGGCGCAAGGCTTCCGGCAGCGGTCGGCAGCAGAAGCGGCAGAAGGGCTCGCGCCGCAAGGGCGCCGCTTTCGAGCCCGACGTGCCGGAGCTCGAGCAGCGTGGCGCGGCGGCGGGCGAGGACCGCTACGCCCAGATGGCCGTGCAGGCGGAAAAGCTCCAGCGCGACAAGGTGCTCGCCGAGGCGCGCGCGGCGGTGGCCGCTGCCTCGCACGAGGGCGAAGGCCGCCGCAAGAAGCGCAAGGAGAAGCGCGAGGCGGAAAAGCGCGAGCGGGCGGAGATGGCGGCTCTCGAGAAGGGCCTCGATCCGAAGCTCGTCCTCGACGACTCGGTCGTCGAGGTGCCGCAGGGCGCGACGGTCGCCAAGTTCGCGGAGCTTATCGGCGTGCAGCCCAACGACGTCGTCAAGCGCCTGTTCTTGCTCGGGCAGGCGCTCACGCTCACGCAGACCATGAGCGACGAGCTCATCGAGCTTATCGCCGACGACCTGGGCCGCAATGTGCGCGTCGTGTCTCCCGAAGAGGAGTTCGCCGTCGTCTACCACGACTCCGAGGCAGACCTCAAGCCCCGTCCTCCCGTCGTCACCGTCATGGGGCATGTCGACCACGGCAAGACCTCGCTGCTCGACGCGATCCGCCACACGGGCGTGGCCGAGGGCGAGGCGGGCGGCATCACGCAGCACATCGGCGCGTCGGTGGTTCGCATCGGGGAGCGCCAGATCACCTTCATCGACACGCCGGGGCACGAGGCGTTCACGGCCATGCGCGCCCGCGGCGCTCAGGTGACCGACGTCATCGTGCTCGTGGTGGCGGCCGACGACGGCGTCATGCCGCAGACGGTCGAGGCCATCAACCACGCGAAGGCCGCCGAAGTGCCGATCATCGTGGCGGTGAACAAGATCGACAAGCCCGGCGCCGACCAGACGCGCGTGCGCCAAGGGCTCACCGAGTACGGCGTCGTCCCCGAGGAATGGGGCGGCACGAACATGTTCGTCGATGTGTCGGCCAAGCAGAAGCTGCACATCGACGATTTGCTCGAGACGATCATCCTCCAGGCCGACGTGCTCGAGCTTAAGGCCAACCCCGACGCGGTGGCCTCCGGGTTCGTCATCGAGGCGAACCTCGACAAAGGGCGCGGCCCGGTGGCGACGGTGCTCGTCCAGCGCGGCACGCTGCGTCCGGGCGACGCGGTGGTCGCCGGCGTGGCGCACGGCCGCGTCCGCGCGCTCATCGACCCGAAGGGCAACCACGTCGGAGAGGCGCGCCCGTCCGATCCGGTCGAGATCCTCGGCCTGTCGAGCGTGCCGACCGCGGGCGACGAGTTCCGCGTGTTCGCCGACGAGCGCGACGCGCGCAAGCTCGCCGAGGAGCGCGCGCTGCGCGCCCGCCTGGCCGAACAGGAGACCAAGGCCC
>CAZBEP010000174.1:0-4256 GCA_964490925.1 uncultured Eggerthellaceae bacterium
TCCCGCCGCTATGCACCTGCGCGCATGGCCGACGAGCGTTTCGGCAAAAAACCCGACCTTGTCATCCTTGACGGCGGCAAGCCCCAGCTTTCGGCGGCGCTTGCGATGTTTGCCGAAATGGGGGTCGAGGGCATCGCCGTCGCGGGACTCGCCAAGCGCGACGAGGAGCTGTTCGTGCCGTGGCAGGACAGCGGCCCGGTGGTGCTTCCGGGCGGATCGGCCTCGCTCTACCTCGTCAAGCAGGTGCGCGACGAGGCGCATCGCTTCGCCGTCGCGTTCCATCGCGAGCTGCGCGGCAAGGGGATGACGGCAAGCATCCTCGACGAGGTGGCGGGCTTAGGGCCGGTGCGCAAGAAGGCGCTGCTCAAGCACTTCAAGTCGTTCAAGAACCTGCGCGCGGCGACCCTCGAGGACATCGAGTCGTCCCGCGCGGTGCCGGCGGAGGTCGCCCGCGAGGTCTACCGCGTCCTCAAGCAGTATACTGTCGAGGCGAAGGCCGAGCCGCGCGGCGCGTGACGCCGCGAGGGCGCGGGCGCGAGACTGATGGCGGACAGGAAGGGGCTGCACCGTGATCGATCGCAAAGACGGCGCGGAGCGCGCCGATACGCACAGGGACATGCCCGGACTCGTCATCGTGACGGGCATGAGCGGCGCCGGCCGCACCGAGGCCATGCACATCCTCGAGGACCTCGGCTACTTCTGCATCGACAACCTGCCGGCGAGCCTCATCGGCGACGTGCTCGCCCTTGAAGACGTTCCTGGCCAGGAAGGCCGCGCTCGGCGCATCGCGGTCGTATGCGACGCCCGCAACGGGGAGTACTTCCGGAGCCTGCGCGCCGAGCTTGCCAACTTCGACCGCGACGGCGTGGACTACCGCATCGTATTCCTCGACGCCTCCGACGACAAACTCGTCGCGCGCTACAAGTCGTCGCGGCGGCGGCACCCGCTCTGCGAGGACGGCACGACGATCGGCCAGGGCATCCAGCGCGAACGCAGCATGCTCTTCTCGCTGCGCGAGGCGGCCAACGTCGTCATCGACACGACCGACATGCTGCCCCAGCAGCTGCGCGCACAGATCCGCTCGCTGTTCGCCTCGGGCGAGGAGCGCAAGGGGCTTGCCGTCACCGTGTACTCGTTCGGGTTCAAGCACGGCTCGGCGGCCGATGCCGACATCGTCATCGACGTGCGCTTTCTGCCCAACCCCTTCTACGATCCCGAGCTTCGCCCGCTCACCGGCCTCGACGCGCCCGTGCGGGACTACGTCATGGTGCGCAGTGCGACCGAGGAGTTCATGGTGCGGTGGAAGGCGCTGCTCGACGCCGTCATGCCCGGCTACGTCGCCGAGGGGAAGCAGCAGCTCGCGATCGCGATCGGCTGCACGGGCGGCCAGCATCGCAGCGTCGCCGTCGCCGAGGCGACGGGCGACTATCTCAAAACGAAGGGATACCGTGTGAGCGTCGCGCACCGCGACCTTGCGCTTGCGGCGGGGAAGCGAGGCTAAACCCCGATGCGCATCTCGCGGAGGCGCGGCCGGGGCGCGCCGTTCACGTACGACGCCTCTGCGACGGGGGCGTTCCGGGCGATCGCCGACGAGCCGGCGGCGCCTGTCGCGGCGGGGGAGCGGCTGCGCGCCGTCGTCGTGGGCGGCGGCACGGGCGCCCCGGTGTCGATCCGCACGCTCGTGAACCTCGGCATCGACACGTCCGCCGTCGTCGCCATGGCCGACGACGGCGGGTCGACCGGCATCCTGCGTGCCGAGGCGGGCGTGACGCCCCCCGGCGACGTGCGAAAATGCCTGTCGGCCTTCGCCGCAGACGCCGACGACCCGCTCGCGAAGGCGTTCCGCTCGCGCTTCAGCTTCGCCGACAACCACACGCTCGGAAACCTCATGCTCTCGGCGCTCGAGGACACGACGGGTTCCTTCCCCGAGGCCATACGCATCTGCGAGGGGCTGCTGCACGCCCAAGGGCACGTGCTGCCCTCGACGCTCACGCCGATACGGCTTGCGGCGTTTACGCGCGACGGCCGCCGCATCGACGGGCAGGCGGTCGCGAGCCACTCGCGCTCGGCGCTCGAGTGCGTCGCGCTCGAGGCGGACGGGGACATCATCGCCTATCCGCCGGCCATCGAGGCGCTGCGCGCGGCCGACGTCGTGGTGCTCGGGCCGGGGTCGCTGTTCACCTCCATCATCCCGAACCTGCTCGTGCCCGGCATCGCCGACGCGATCCGCGTCTCGCAGGCGATCGTCGTGTTTGCGTGCTCGCTCGTCGACCTGCAGGGCGAGACGCGCGGCATGTCGGCGCTCGAGCACTACGAGGCGCTGTGCGCCCACGGGATGGACGGGCGCGTCGACTGCATGCTCGTGCACGGGCCGTCTGCGCCTTCCTCGAGCGCCGCAGGGGCCTCAGGCGCCGGCGCGTCCCTGCGCCTCGTGCGCGCCGACGACGACGAGCTGCGCCGCATCGAGGCGCGCGGAACCCGCGTCATCGTGCGCGACTTCGCCGATCCGGGGCATCCCACCTGGCACGAGCCGCGTGCGCTCCACGAGGCGTTTCGGGAGGTGGTCGACGGATGTCGTTCGCGGCGGAGGTGAAGGAGGAGCTCGCGCACGTCGAGCCTGTCTGCTCGCACTGCGAGAAGGCGACGCTCGCCGCGCTCGTCCGCATCGAGGGCACGCTCTACCTCGGCGGCCCCGACCGCCAGCGACTCGAGGTGGCGACCGACGTCGGCAACGTGGCGCGCCTGTTCATCAAGCTGGTTCACGGCATCTATCGGCTCGAGACCGACCTCACGGTGCGCCGCAGCGTCCTGCACAAGACGCCGAACTACCTCATCGAGGTGCCGCACCAGCCTCGGCTTGCGGACGCCCTTGCCGACCTCGGCGTGCTTTCCCCCGAAGGCGGCCTCGAGCTCGGGATCAGGCCGCAGCTCGTCGAGAAGCAGTGCTGCGCGGCCGCCTACCTGCGCGGGGCCTTCCTCGGCAGCGGCTTCATCGCAAGCCCGCGCGGCGACTTCCACTTCGAGATCACCGTCGCGACCGCCCGCCTCGCCGGCGACCTCGTCGCCCTCATGGCAGAGAAGGGCATCCACGCGAAGGTGATGCAGCGGCGCAGCTCGTACATGGTCTACCTCAAAAGCGGCAGCGCCATCCTCGAGTTCCTCGCCTTCGTCGGCGCGCACCGCTGCGCCCTCGAGATGGAGAACGAGCGCGTTATCAAAAGCGTCCGCAACGACGTGAACCGCCTCACGAACGCCGAGATCGCGAATCAGGCGAAAAGCTCGAGCGCCGCCGTAGACCAGCTCGTGGCGATCCGCACGGTGCTCGACGCCTACGGCATCGACGGGGTTCCTCCGGCGTTGCGCGACTTCATCCGGCTGCGGGTGGCCTATCCGAACGCCTCGCTCAAGGAGCTTGGCGACCGCGCGAACCCGCCGCTGTCGAAATCCGCCGTGTACCATCGCGTCCGCCGGATTGAGCAGATGGCGAAAGACGTCAGGCGGTAGAATAGCGTTGTCGTGCGCCGCGCGGCGCACGTCGTGAAGCGAAGCCTCGCGAAAGGGGATCTGCATGGCAACGAAAGTGGGCATAAACGGGTTCGGGCGCATCGGGCGCCTCGTGTACCGGGCGATGGCGAACGACCCCGACATCGAGGTCGTCGCCGTGAACGACCTCGGCGACATCCCCACGATGGCGCACCTGCTCAAGTACGACTCCGTCCATGGCCGCGCCTACGACGTCGTCGAGGTGACCGACGAGGGCTTTGTGGCCGACGGCAAGGCCGTCAAGGTGCTCTCCGAGCGCAATCCCGCCGACCTTCCCTGGGGCGAGCTCGGCGTCGAGGTCGTCGTCGAGTCGACCGGCATCTTCAAGACCGGCGAGACGGCGAGCGCCCACATCAAGGCCGGGGCTCAGAAGGTCGTCATCACCTGCCCCGCGAAAGGCGAGGACGTCACGATCGTCATGGGCGTCAACGACGACGCCTACGACAAGGAAAAGCATCACGTTGTCTCGAACGCCTCGTGCACGACGAACTGCCTGGCGCCCATGGCGAAGGTGCTCATGGAGAACTTCGGCGTCAAGCGCGGCTACATGAACACGATCCACGCCTACACCAACGACCAGAAGATTCTCGACCTCCCGCACAAGGACCTGCGCCGTGCGCGCGCGGCTGCGATGTCGATGATCCCGACGACGACGGGCGCCGCCCGCGCCGTGTCGCTCGTGCTCCCTGAGCTCAAGGGCAAGCTCGACGGCT
>CAZBEP010000175.1:0-4248 GCA_964490925.1 uncultured Eggerthellaceae bacterium
CGCCCGGCGGAGGCGCCCGCCGGGCGCACCTCCGTCACGGCCTCCTCGGCGCCGGGAGGCCGACGCGGCGCGCCCCGCGGCCCGCGGCGCGCCCATGGCGCCCCGCGCCGGCCGGGCCGTCGGCCCCCTCTTCGGGCGGCCCGTCCGGGGCGCCCTCGGCCGCCCTCCTCGCGAGCCCGCGCAGGCCGGCCCTCGGGGGCTCCTCGCTCAACGTCGCGATCGGCCCGGGCACGGCCCGCCTCCGGCGTGTCTCTTTTCTCGGCGATCGGAATCGTACCGGGGCGGGCCGCGCCCTCCCTTCTGCCCGGACGCTGTTCCGCTGCCAAAGTGCGCAAGAAATTGTACGTTACCCATCATCTGATCATGTTCGCTGTCTCGCCGCCAACGGTGCCAATGAGCTCTGAGACAGGCTCCGGGATGCTCGCTCGCAACGAGAGGGAGAGCACGGCAGGGAATCCGAAAGGCATGACTGCAGGCGCGACGAACATGCACAGAGCGAGACCGGTGAGGATCATCGCGCATAACCGACCCCTCTGCCGGTAAGCCTTTTTTGCGCCGCGGCACCTCCGACCCCATCCGCTGTCTGATGCTTTGAATTGATCATTCTGCCAGCACGTTATTCCTGCACTGAGGGCAGCTCGGCCCGAGCGAAACCCCGAATCGTTCGCAGACGGCGACCGCTCTGTCGTAGACATCGCTCAAAAACGAGTTGCGCGGCGCAACAGCACCCTCTAGGCGAGAATGAAGTGTTGGTCTGAAGGCAGAAAGGATGGGAGACACCCCGCGCTTTGCAAGTTCTTCCACCCCGCAAAGAGTCGACTCAGCAGACTCAAGTCCAACTATTAGCGCAGATCGTACCTCTCCCGATGCTCCCCAAAGCTCGACGCTTCGCTCGAGCGCGTCGAAATACGTTTTGAGGGGTATGCGCCCCTTTGCGGGCATGAGCTTGCGCGCTCTGTAGCGGTCGAACACCTCGATGTTGAACCCGACCTCCGTTACCCCGGCATCCTTGAGTGTAGCAAGGTGCGTGGTCGAAGCTGGAGGAATATCCATGTAGTAGATAGGTTTGTCGCAGCCTGATGTGCGAATATGATCGGCAATCCTCGCAACCGTCTCCCACGATGATCGTGACGTATCTGTCCCGCCGCCGATGAGGAAGTGTCTAAACTCAATTCCCGATCCAAGATAGCGGTCAATCGCCTCTAAAACGTCGTCCAGCTTAAAACCGGAAGGCGCGTGCGGGAAGTTGCAGAACGCGCAGCCCTTGCCCGAACACGCGAAGTCGCAACGGTCATGGTGCTGGATCCTCACCCTGTCAGCCGCAAGAAAGCACATAGATCCTATTCGCACGCCTGATGACGTTGCCTCATTTTCAAGTCCGACACGATAGTAGTACTGCACATCGGATAGAAATGAGTCCAACCAGAACAGAGCGAGGCCGTTCTTTCCTTTGCGCAGCTCGAACGGAGAAAGCTCTACGTAAGGCCCCGAAACCGGAACGTTTACCACACGTTCGGATAAGACGATGTCGATGGAGTCGTTGACGCCCGCGCGGAACCCCCCATGCTCTGAAGCGCAGTCGAAGGCCGAGGAGGCGATGCGCATCCCTTGGTTGAGAAGCGCGATCTTCACGTCCATGAAGCGTTCGCGTACGGATGCCGCGTCGAATCGCTGATCGCCGTCCGGCACCACGTTCTGGTCGATGGCAACCTCGTCGGGGGCGTTCAGCGATGAGATGCGGGAAGGGTAGATGACGCTGAACAGATAGGCGCCGCGCTCCCGATCCGGGTATGCCGCGCCGTCCTTGAAAAGCATCGTTTTGGGGCAAGAGGCGGCCTGGGTTCTGACGTATTCGACGAGGGCGTCGCCCCTCAAAGAGCCGGAGCTGCCGTAGGCGACCGAGCTGTAATCGACGCGGAGATGCTCGAGGTTTTTCGGGAAGACGCGCGGAGAGGCGCAGGAGAACGATTCGATGTGGAAGTCGTGCACAGACGGGAGGTGGGCATCCTGCAAGGCTGCGTTGAGCGCGTGGGTCGATGCCTGGAATCGGGCGTTCATCTCAAGGAAGAACACGTCTTCCCCACGCACGACGGCATCGAACCCTAAAACGCCGCGATACCCGCTGCGCCGAACGGCTTCGGCTAACGTCCGCGCATGGCTCTCGAGGGATCTCCGCACGTTTTCCGGAAGATCGCGGTAGCATACGTAGTCGCACCCACCGTAGAGGAGCTTGCTTCCCTTCTTGACGATCATCTGAACAGAGGCGGGAAACATCAGGCAGCAGTCGTCGAAGACGACGAAATGGATGTTCACGGGGACATTGGGTTCTATGTACTCGGAAACGAGAAGCTTTTCGCCGAGACGGAGAAGGTGATCGGGAATCTCCGCGCCTGATTCGATCAGGTACGTCTCGTATCCGCCGCTTGATATCCCCCGCTGCACGACGAAGGATTTCCATTGGGGAAACGCCCGCCGGAGGCGTTGTGCATCGCATGCTGCGGCATCGACTGCTACGCTGTCCGGAACAGGGACATGAGCGCTTGCGAACTCCCTGAACCTCGTCTTGTCGCAGAAAAGACCGAGCAGAGCCTTCTCGTTGAGGCACACCTCCCGCTCGAGCACGCATCGGTCGTCGACGAACGCATAAAACGAATTGTATGCAATAAAGCGCGTGCTCGGATCGTATTTCGTCAGAGCCGCCTGGTCGTGCGTCATTGTGTCTATCTGGTCGCGCGTCACGTCGTCGTGGTTGGTACGCCGGCCGATTCTGGCGCAATAGCTTCGGTTGCCCCCCTCGTCGGTTCCGAAAACGGTCGAGGAGGCTTTGAACAGCTCGCCGGTGCGGTCGATGTCCGACTCCCTGGGGCCTATCCATGCGAGGTGTCGCCCGAAAGGGAATCGCTCCGCATATGCAGCGGCTTTCGCCCTTCTTGCCAGCAGCTCTTCCTCGCTTGGAGTGCTGCTGTCCCAGTCGATCCTCTCCGACTCCGGCAACAGGGACAAGGCGCGTTTGACGATGATCTCCCGATCCCTCGCCGAGCTTTTTTGCATGTAGGCAGAAAACGTATCCGGAAGGTCGATCTTTCCCGCGTCCGGCTCGGGCGGTATGTCGGGGATGCTGTATTCGCCTTTCCTGTTCCCCCACCAGGCAAGGCTCACCTTGTCGAGGGTTTCTGGGTCCAGCGAGGCGAGCAGCCTCACCAGATCCGCGCATGAAACCAGCTCGAACTGACCGGAGTCGTAGAGCCTCCTCACTGCGGTATAGGGCTTCACGTTGAGCGGGAACACCGCGACTTCGTCAATGCCCACAGCGAATGCCTCCATGACGCTTCTGCGCGCGTCGACGATCCGCTCCTCGCGGCTCATGAAAGGCGCGCCGAGCATCAGGTTGGCGATGACCTTGGCGCCGGCGTCGTGGGCGATGCGCACGGCGGCCGCAACCTCTTCGTCCTCTATTTCCTTCCCGAAGCATATTCGTCGTACATGCTCCGAGGAGGACTCGAGGCCGCATTCAAAGTACACCTCTTTGCCCTCGAGCGCCCTCACGATATCGGCCGCCGAATGCGCGTCCACGGTCTCCCACGAGGTCTCGAAGACAACGATCTGCGCGTCGGTTCGGCGGGCGCAGCCCAGAACCGCCTCGAAGAGGCTCGGGGGGAATTCGCGCCCGTCGAGAATACTTCCCAAGCTGCCCAAGAGCAGGACTTCGGCCTCGGCCCGATGCGGCTCGTAATGCGACTCGAAAGCATCGAGGATCTCCTGCTCTGCCAAAGGTTTGGACGAGTGGCAGTAGTCGCACATCAGGCAGCGCCCGTACCTGCATCCGCCGGTGCGGAAATGCATATGAAGCACGCGCCCAAGGTGGTATGAGCGGCATGGTGACTGCATCTCGGGGCGCCTGGCGCGGAGAAGCTCCCCCGTTACGTCGAAGTAGTCGATTGTTTCCTTACGCTTCATGTGCCCTCTTATGAGACGGAGTTCTTTTCAGAACTCTCGGGAATTCGAAACCGCATCGCAAAGCTCAGCCTTCAAAAGGGCAGCGTTCAGAAGCGATCCGAGCTGCCGAACTCATGAATCTTCGCGATTGTCAGAGTAGCACAGTGTCAGGTGGCATGGCTTCTGCCGGGGCCTCTTCTCGTCGAAATTACCCTTGCGCTTGCTCACTGAGGATCCACACTGCTTCTTCGGTGCGCTTTGGGCCTGTCCCCCCGGCCCGTGCTTCCGCCCCGATTGCCCGTCCGGTGCCCG
>CAZBEP010000176.1:0-1436 GCA_964490925.1 uncultured Eggerthellaceae bacterium
ACCCCCCCCGCAGCCCGCAGACGCCCCGCAGCCTGCGCGCGCCCCGCCACAGGCGCGCCCCGCGCCCACCGAAGCCTCCCTGGACATCCTTATGAATCAGGATTATCGCGCCATCGCCCGAAGGCCGCCGGGGCTCGGCCCCGGCGGGCGAACCCTCCCGGCGGCGAATTGATCATCGTTTCCCTATACTTCCATGCTCACTTCCACGACGGCCTCGGGCGCGCCGTCCAAAAGCTCTTCGAGCAGCGCCTCGTCGTCTTCGCAGTAGCCCAAAACGACCATGGCGAGCCCCTGGTAGAACTTCGTTTCCGAAAACTTCAGCATGTCTCCGGTTATCATGGGAAGCCAGTTGTTCAGGTGGCTGTGAATGAAGTCCCGCTGGCAGCGGATGTCGTTGAGCGCCGCCTCCTCGTCGCCTCGAGCGAAGGCGTCCCGCGTGCGCGCGCTTAAGATCTGCATGAACTCGAGCTCGAGGGCGATGTGGTCCTCCATGTCGTTCCAGCGGCCCTTTATCAGGTTGTTGTTGCGGAAGTACTGCAGCACCTCGCCTCGGGCCTCCCGTCCGAGCAGGCGCCGATCAGAGGTGTATACGCTCTCGTAGGGATAGGCGGCCGAGTAGCCGCTCACCCCGCTCCCGATGAAGGTGCGGGAATAGTCCACCTTGAGATCGGTCACGCTGCCCTCCCAGGCCCCCGCCAGGTAGTCGTGCATCGCCCGAAAGCCCTTGTCGGTCGTCTCGTTGCCGGTGCCCACGGGAAACCTCGCCTGCTTGAGCTCCTGTATCTGGGAGAACTCGAGCTCTTTGCGGAACAGGCCCGCCAGAAAACCGTACATCTTGGCGCGCGAATCGAACAGCGCGACCATCTCCTCACTGCTGACCTGGCTCTCGTCCTGCCCGCTGGCCGAGCCGCCGTCCCGAACGTCGTCTCGGCCGCCGCCCAAAGCGCCGCCCTGACCGTTACCGCTGTCCGTTGCCATGTTCGCCCTCCTGGCTTACCGAGGATGCCTTCGCACGCTGCGCGCAGAACTCCTCCAATTCGAAAAGCAGGCGCTCCCCGAGATCGGTAAGGCGCCACAGCGCGTCGCTCCAATGGATGGCGCACGTGGCCTCAAGCACGTCGATGAAGTAGTTGCCCAGCTTGCGGGGTTGTTTCGTCACCTCGAACGACTCCGCGAGCGACGCGAGGCCGGCCTTTTTGCACCCGCCCTCCGCAAGTTTTCTCATCACGGCGAGGTAGACCTCGGCGTAGCGGGCGTCTTTTCCGAGCACTTTCTGCCGCCACTCGTCGCCCCGGACAAGCTCCTCGTAGGCGGCAAGCCCCTCTTCGGTAGAGCGCCACACGGGATGCCGCTCCTTCTCTGCAACGGGCAGGTAGCTCACCCCTTCGCAGGAAGGCTCCCCGTCGGCAACGGAGGGAAAGTCCTGCGCTCCCCCG
>CAZBEP010000176.1:1536-4245 GCA_964490925.1 uncultured Eggerthellaceae bacterium
CTCGGACGAGCCGCCTTCTCCTTCGGGGCCGTCCTCGACGAACTCCAGCGTCAGCGCACCGGCCCGCTCAAGCATGCGGCAGTACGACACCGGCTCGTAGACGGAGCGGTTGTCCTTGTGAAGCCCCTCTATCCTGCGGAAGAGATCGTCCGCGCGCACCCCGTCGCGCGCCCAATCGACGACGGAGAGCAAGATCGTCCTGCGCGAGGCGTTGACCGTCACCAGGTCGCGCAGCGCCTGGCCGACGCTGCCCGCCCGCTCGGGAGAATACACCGCAGCCGCTCTGCGCGGGGCGCGGCTCTCGCGCGGCAAAGCGCTCGGCAGAAGCGACCCGTCGCCGTCGTCCCAGTCCTCGTCGTCGTCCCCTTCTATGAACTCAAACGGGTCGTAGCCGAGCTCGTCCTCGAAATCCGGAGCGCGGCCCGCCTCTCCCAAGATCGCCTCAGCCATACGTCAACCTCCTCGCATACCGAGCGCCCCGCGTACCGAGCGCCTTGAGCAGGGTCTCGCCGAGCTGCCCGCCCCCAGTATAGGAGCCGCGCAGCGAGCGTCCTCATCCCTTTTGGAGTATATACCCAACCCTTCCTGAGTTGACCCTTGCCTGATCATCCCCCAAATCTACCGTTTCTCCGTACGGGGTGGCGCATCGCGGGGCCTAAGATGGCGCCACGGTTGAGGCGGAAGCACTATCGGAAAGGGAGGATCTATGACGGTTAAGCAGAAAGGCAGGTGGGCGTGCGTCGGCATCGGCGTCGGCTGCATCGTCCTTCTGTGCTCGCTGATGCTTTTCGCATCCAGGGCATCGGCGGTTCCCTACGCGCACAGCGAGGAAGAGGCGGATGCCGGATCGGGCCTGGTTCACATCGCGGTCACGTTGGACTGCTCGGCCACAGACGGTTCCGTCAAGTGCGTATGGCAGCCCGTGAACGCCGACGGGGCCACGGTCGAGGCTGTCATGAACGAGGTATGGGTAGCGAGCGAGGACAAAGTCGACCGCTTCGCCCACGAGGACTACGACACGCAGTCGCTCGCAAGTTTCCTGTCGGACAAAACGTACACGGTTTCCGTCTACAAGGCGGGAGCCCAGCAAGCAGGCGCATCCACCGAGTACTCGAGCGAGAGCGTCGGCGGCGCAAGCTACGCTGAGCTTGAGAAGGGGGATGCGGTCTACATCACGGTGACCGAGTAATACGGTGGCCGAGTAATCCTCTCCGACTTGGCCGCTTGTCGCAAGACACACACCTTCCGCCACACGACCCGCTTCGGCATCCAGTCCACTAGCCGAAGGCAGACGACCGGGGGCCTTTCCTCCGAAGAGCCGCGAAGCATCCTCTCTCCGTGCTTCGTTCCCTGCGCACCCCTCCCTCATCGCAGGGCTGGCTCTTCGGAGGAAAGGCCCCCGGGCACTCGCCCGCCGACACCCCGCTCGACCGCAAGGCCGAGACGCGCCCCGCATCGAGGTTCGCATCGAGACGACAGGGAGGCGCCGCCCATGATGCATCTCACTTCCGCGCTCGGGCTTTTCGAGAAGCTGCAAAGCATAGACATCTCCGTCCAGCAACACAGATGCGTCGTCGTCCGCAACCGAAACGCCTCGTGCGGAAAATGCGCCGAGGCATGCACCTCGGGAGCGATCTCCTCCGTCGATGGCGAGCTTTCGATATCCCCTGAGCTGTGCATCGGCTGCGGAACCTGCGCCACGGTATGCCCCACCTGCGCGCTCGAAGCGCACCACCCCGACGACAGGCAGCTATACGAGGCGTGCGTGCGCGCTATGGAGAACTCCGGCGGCACCGTGGCCATAGCCTGCGAGAACCTGCTCCAAGCCGCCGAGGGGCGCTACGATCCCGACAGGGTGGTCGGAGTCAAATGTCTCGGGCGCGTCGAGGAGAGCCTGATCGTGCTTTTGGCACGCGCTCGGGCAAAGCGCATCGTCCTCTCAAAGGGAGAATGCTCCGGCTGCAGGCACCACCCCGGCTCGATCACGGCCGAGCAGGTGCGCGACACGGCAAACACCCTGTTGCGCACATGGGGGCACGAAGGCATCGTCGCGATATCGGACAAGCTGCCCGGTTGCACCCGAAGGCGCGAGGACGCATCCTACGATGCGGGGCGCAGGGGCTTTCTCACCGACATGTTCGACTCCGCGAAAACCGCGACGCGCGCAACGGTCGACCACGCGATCGAAGGCGCGCTTGGAACCCACGACGAGCCCTCAGACGAGCCGACCGTCCAAAAGGTCCAAGACGACGGCACGCTCCCGCATTTCCTGCCGCATCGACGGGGGCGCCTGCTCAAGGCATTGGCCTCGTTCGGAGATCCGGACGACGTCGTGGTGGAAACGCGGCTGTGGGGGCATGTCGTCATCGATCTCGAAGCGTGTACGTCCTGCCAGATGTGCGCTGTGTTCTGCCCCACCGAGGCCATCAAGAAATTCAAAGAGGGCAACGGCGCCTTCGGCATCGAGCACTACCCCTCGCGCTGCGTGAAGTGCCGCTGCTGCACCGACATCTGCCCAGCGCAGGCGCTCGTGCTTTCCGGCGAGGTGAGGGCGAAAGACCTCGCCGAGGGCACCTGCGAGCGCTACGAGATGAAGCCCCGAGGGTTCGCCTTCGGCCCCCACCAGATGCGGGGAGCCATTAAAAGCCTGATCAAAGACGAGTTCGTGTACGAACGCTAGGGAAACGACGATTGATTGCTTTCGCCCGG
>CAZBEP010000177.1:0-1171 GCA_964490925.1 uncultured Eggerthellaceae bacterium
TTTAAGGCAGACGCCTCCGGGTCGTAGTCGATGACGGTGATCGGCATGTCCGGGTAGCGGCGCGCGAGCGTGCGCAGCGCCCCGCGCGCCGCCACGTGACCCTTGAGGCAGCCGAAGCTCACGAGGTGGATCACATGGTCCACGCCGGCGCGGGAAAACGCGTCGAGCTGCGGCAGATAGCGCACGTCGTCGGTGTCGAGCAGGCGCGCGTCCGGCAGGGCGACGTCGCAGCCGGCCGCCTCTGCGAACGCGACGAGACCGTCGTTCATGAACGGGTCGAACACAAGCGGCGCCGCCCCGACGAGCCCGACGATCGGGTGCCGCACGACGGATTCGCCCGCAGCGGGCGTACGGAGCGCGCCGCCCGTCGCGGCGGACGTGCGGGGCGTACCTCCCGCCGCGCCGGCTTCCCCGTCGCCCTCCGCAGCGACTGCCCTGCCGCCCGTCGCAGCGGCTGCCCCGCCATCCGTCGCGCCGGCCGCGCCGCCGTTCCCGAGCGGCTTCCAGACGATCTCCGGCGCCCGCCCGCAGGCGCGCTCGACGATGTGCCCAAGTCCGTCGAGCACGCACGACTCGCACACATGGGGAACGACGAGCCGCGTAAGGTCGGGCGCGGCGGCCGTGATCCTGATCGCGCGGCCGGCGAGCGCCGACACGACGAAGCAGACGTCGTTGACGTGCATGCGCGCGGTATCCGCGTCGGCCTGGTCGAGCCCGGCGAACGCCTCCGCGCTCCCGACCCGCGCCGCCTCGACGGCCTTCGGCGGGGCGGACGCGGCGACGCGAACCCTCCCACCGGCGACGCGAACCCTCCCACCGGCGACGCGCTCCCCGCCGCCGAGAAGCGCCGAAACAGCCGGCGGCTCCGCACTGGACGTACCCGCCGCGCCGCCCGGGCGCGCCTCGACGCGCTCGATCGTCTCGGCGAGCGTGCGCAGGCGGATCCGCAGGTGCGTCGTGTCGGCGATGTCGTCGATCTTGAGCGCGGTGAACGGCCGGCGCGCGGCGCGCATGAGGTCGTGCGCGTCGGGAATGCTGAGCGCGTCGTAGAGGCAGTCGAACGACTGCAGGCACACGAGGTCGAGCGACGGGTCGCCGATCGCGAGGCGCGCGAGCTTCGCAAGGTGCTTCGAGGCGCGCCACGGGTGGCAGGAGGCCGCCGCGCCGTCGG
>CAZBEP010000177.1:1271-4235 GCA_964490925.1 uncultured Eggerthellaceae bacterium
CCCGCCCCGTTTCCCCCATCCGCGCCGCCCCGAGGCAGATCGAGCGCCTCGGCCGCGACGACGGAAAACCCGAGCCCCTCGAGCACGCCGTCGATGCCGTGGAGCACGGCGGGGTCGGCGTGGTAGGGGCGCCCGGCAAGCAGAACGCCATGGCGTCCCGGCTCGTGCGCCCAGGCGATCGCGCGCTCGTTGCCGCGCGCGACGGCGTCGGCGAACCGCCGCTGGGCCACAAGAGCCGCGCGGAACGCCTCGTCGAACTCCTCGCGACAGATCGGGGCCTCGGGGGGAGCGAGGGAGGCGACGCTTTCAAAAAGCGCGCCGCGGTCCTCGGGAGAGTCGGCGATCCGCTCGGGAGAGGTCGCCTTGAGCAGCGGCGAGGCGAACGCGACGGCATCGCGGTCGAGCGCGGGGGCGCTCTCGCGGAGCGCGTTGGCGTACTCGCAGCTCACCGGGCAGCGGTTGCCGCGCACGTACTGCGGCATGAGAATTGCCGTCGCCCCGTCGGCCAGCAGCGAAAACAGCCGCGCGTGCGAAAGCTTCGCCGGGTAGCAGACGCTTTCCGAGGGGATGGTGTCGAGTCCCGCGTCGCGGCGCTTCGGGTCGGCGGCGAGGTCATGCCGGGGCATGATCACCGAGAAGCCGAGCACCGACACGAGCGTGTGCCAGAACGGGGTCTGATCGTACGCGTACAGGGCGTCGACGATGCCGACGTAGACGCGGCCTCGCTTTTCGGATCCGTCGGTCGAGGAGAACCGCGCGAGGAGCGTCTGCTCGAGGGCGACGGCGTTGGGCGGCTTGGGGCCTTTGTGCAGGCGGGCAAGCCCGAGGCTCGTCGACACGCGCTCGGCGCCCGGCCCCAGGTCGACAAACGATTCCGCCCGGTCGCAGCGGTTGCCGTCGATGTAGGCGAGCCCGGTGCCGAACGATATGATCGACAGCTCGCAGGCGTTCTCGCAACCCGGGCAGCGAGTCCGGCGGCGCTTCGGGCTGAACGCCTGCAGGGCCTGCGCGCCGAGGATCCCGCTTTTCGCGCGGCCGGTCTCGCTGCGGGCGCGGCGGGCGCGGTCGCGCGCGACGAGGGCGCAGCCGATCGCCCCCATGAGCCGCGCCGTTTTCGGGCGGACGACCTCGCGGCCGAGCAGCTTCTCGAACGCGCGCAGCACGGCGTCGGACATGAACGTCCCGCCCTGGGCGACGATCGTGTCCCCAAGGCTGTCGAGGCTGTTCACACCGATGATGCGGAAGAGTGCGTTGCGGACGACAGAATAGGCGGTGCCGGCGGCGAGGTCGCCCACGGACGCCCCCGCCTTCTGCGCATGGCGCACGCGCGAGGTCATGAACACGGTGCACTTCGTGCCGAGGTCGACCGGCGCCTCGGCGGAAAGCGCCTGCTCGGCAAAGCGGGAGGGCGTAGACCGCAGCGATCGGGCCGTCCCCTCGATAAACGACCCGCAGCCGCTCGAACATGCCTCGTTGAGCACGGCCTCCTCGATCATGCCGTCGCGCACCCAGATGGCCTTGATGTCCTGGCCGCCGATGTCGAGCAGGAACGTGAGGTCGGGCACGTATTCGAGCGCGGCGGTCACGTGGGCGGTCGTCTCCACGACGCCCGAGTCGACCCCGAGGGCGGCGCGCAGGAGGTTCTCCCCGTAGCCCGTCGCCGTGGCGTGGGCGATGAGGGCGAGCGACTCTCCCGCATACGTGCGCGCAAGGTCGACGTAGAGCTGCTCGAGCATGTCGATCGCCGTCGCGAGCGCGTCGCCCTCGGTCGGGCGGTAGTCGGAGTGCGCAAGGCGCCCCTCTTCGTCGATGACGGCGATCTTCACGGCAGTCGATCCGGCATCGATGCCGAGGTAGAGGTCGCCGCGGGCGTCGTAGCAGCGGACGCGCTCCGGCCCGACGTCGGCGTGGCGCTCGCGGAACGCGGCGACGTCGTCGGCGTTGCCGAAGAGCGGCTCGAGGCGGGGGAGGTCGTTTTTCGGGTTGGGCGCCTGCTCGACGGCCCGTTCGAGCCCGCGCAGCGACATCGTGCGCGCTTCTTCCCCCTCCGCCGCAACGACGGCCGCGCCGAGGGCGGTGAATAGGTGCGCGTCGGGCGGCTTGATCCCCGTGCGCGCCGTGAGTCCGAGCGCAACGCGGAAGCGACGCACGAGGTCGGGGATGTGCTCGAGCGGCCCGCCGAGGAACACGACGGTGCCCTCGATCGGGCGCCCGCAGGCAAGCCCGCCGATCGTCTGGCGCACGACGGCCTCGAGCGCGCTGCCGGCGATGTCCGCCGCACTCGCCCCGGCGTTGAGCAGCGGGCGCACGTCGGTCTGGGCGAATACGGCGCAGCGCGAGGCGATCGGGTAGATGCGGTTCGCGCGCAGCGAGAGGTTCGACATGTCCCTCGCCCGCACGCCGATCATGAAGGCGATCGTGTCGATGAACCCGCCGGTTCCGCCGGCGCACGTCGCGTTCATGCGCTGCTCGAGCCCGCCGGAAAGGTAGACGATCTTGGCATCCTCGCCGCCGAGCTCGATGACGGCGTCGGCCTCGGGGCAGGCGGCCTGCACGGCGCGCGTCGTCGCGACGACCTCCTGCACGAACGGCAGGCCGAGCACGTCGGCGAGCCCGATGCCGGCCGAACCCGTGACCCCGACCGTCCCCTCGAGGTCGCCGTAGCGCCAGGCGAGGTCGTGGACGGCCTCGCGCACCGTCGTCTTGATGTCGAAGCGGTGGCGACGGTAGATGCTGTGGATGATCTTCCCGTCGTCGTCCACCACGACGACCTTGATGGTCTTAGACCCTGCGTCTATCCCGATGCGATATGCCATGGCGAGCCCGCCTTTCCGTCGCGCGCTCCAGACCCCCTATTGTATGCGAGCGGCGCGCCCCGCAACCGAAGGCGGCACCCGAGAGACGAGGGGCGCTCGGCGGCCTGACGGGGAGGCGCCACGGATTCGCACGCAAATCGCCAGAAAA
>CAZBEP010000178.1:0-4218 GCA_964490925.1 uncultured Eggerthellaceae bacterium
TGCCCGTGTAGTAGAGGATGCGCTCGGTCGTCGTCGTCTTGCCCGCATCGATGTGGGCCATGATGCCGAAATTGCGCGTGTCCTCGAGGGTGGTCTTGTCAGCCATAAATCCTGCAGTGCCTTTCTTACAAACTTAGAAGCGATAGTGCGAGAACGCGCGGTTGGATTCGGCCATTTTGTACAGATCCTCGCGGCGCTTGACGGACGCGCCCGTGTTCTCGGAGGCGTCCATGATCTCGGCGGCGAGGCGCTCCTTCATCGTGTGCTCCTTGCGCTTGCGCGAGAAGTCCACGATCCAGCGGACGGCGAGCGTGGTGGCGCGGCGGGAGCCGACCTCCATCGGCACCTGATAGGTGGCGCCGCCGACGCGCTTCGGCTTGACCTCGAGGGTCGGGCGGACGTTCTCCATAGCCTTCTTGAACACGGACAGCGGATCGGAGCCCGTCTTTTTCTCGATGATGTCGAAGGCGCCGTAGACGATGCTTTCAGCGAGCGACTTCTTCCCGTTAAGCAGCACCTTGTTGATGAGCTGCGTGACGAGGCGGTTGTTGTAGCGCGCGTCCGGCTGCACTTCGCGGCGGACTGCTGCTGCACGACGTGGCATGCGTAACACCTTTCTCTCTGCGCGCTTCGGGGCGCACGTCCTCTGCGCCCATTAGGTCTGCCCGAACGCGCATCCGCCGCGCGGCGCATGATCGTCGCGCGCACTGCGGAGACAGGCGTCGGGCGCCCGCGCGGCTTACCCTTGTTACTTGGGGCGCTTCGCCCCGTAGCGGCTGCGCGCCTGCTTGCGGCTGTCAACGGCGGCGCAGTCGAGCGCGGCGCGGATGACCTTGTAGCGGACGCCGGGAAGATCCCTGACGCGGCCGCCGCGAATGAGCACCATCGAGTGCTCCTGCAGGTTGTGTCCGATGCCCGGGATATAGGCCGTGACCTCGATGCCGTTCACGAGGCGCACGCGGCACACCTTGCGCAGCGCCGAGTTGGGCTTTTTCGGGGTGGTCGTGTACACGCGGGTGCACACGCCGCGCTTCTGCGGGTTGCCCTTCAAAGCCGGGGTCTTCTTCTTCTCCACCGTCTTTTTGCGGCCCTTGCGAACCAGCTGGTTGATCGTAGGCAAAGCTTCCGTCTCCTTCTTGTTTCCGGCGGCGTTTCCTGGCAGCCGCCCCGCTCTTTTTCGGTCGTGTGCGCTCGGCCGATGCGCGCACGTAAGAAAGCGCCCCTGGCGAGACGCGATTGGGTACGTTATCACCCGAGCCGCAGCGTGTCAAACGCCACGCATCCGGGCGTATCCATACACTTCTCCACACGGCGCACACAAGCGCAGGGATCACCGTCTGCCGGCGCCCCGCCGACGGAGCGGACGTCGCGGCGGGCGGTTCGCAGGCGGGGGCGGGTTGTTGTTTCGAACCTCGTCAACGTTTCGGGGGCGTGGAACGTGGAAACGGCTCGAAACGACGAATCGGATGCGGGGACAAAGACAGAGAGGGCGCCCCGCAGGCGCCCCCGTCCGTCACCGGTGTGCGATCAGTGTGCTTACTCGGCCTGCGCCTTGGCGGCGGCTTCCTCGGCAGCGGCTGCGGCCAGCGCCTCTTCGACCGCCGCGTCAACGGCTGCGGCATCCTGTTCGGCCTCGGCGGCAGCGGCTTTTTCGGCAGCGCGCGCGGCCTCGGCTTCGACCTTCTCGGCATACGCCTTGGCGCGGGCGGCCTTCGCGGCGGCCTTCGCTTCACGCTCCGCCTTCTTCGCGGCCTCGCGCTTGGCGTTCTCCGTGGCGCGGGCGGCCTTCTTCGCGGCCTCGCGTTCGGCGACTCGATCCTTCGCCGAGCCGAATCGGTCGGCGAAGCGCTGGACGCGCCCGCCCGTGTCGACGAACTTCTGCTGACCCGTGAAGAACGGATGGCACGAGCTGCAGATGTCGATCTTGAGCTCCGGCTTCGTCGAGCGCGTCACGAAGGTGTTGCCGCAGCTGCAGCGCACGGTGCACTCGACATAGTCCGGATGGATTCCCTGCTTCATGTTTTCTCCTTCAAATGCCTTGGTTTCCGACCAAGGCGAGGACAGCCTGCATATAGTAGCATACCGAAAGAAGCGCGCAAGCGGCTTTCTGTCGCAGTTTTCTGTTGCCCGCGCTGGAAAGCCGAAAGGACCGGACGCACACGAAAGACGGGAAGCGCATGGCCGACGCCCCTCGCAAACGCACGCGCCGCGCAACGGCGGCCGACCTTAGATCTCGCATGAGCCCGCTGTTGGGCGCTCACTCTGGCAGGGCAAAACCCGACAGCGACGGCGCCAAGCTCGACGGCGATGCCGCCAAGCCCGACGGCGGCGCCAAACCCGACGGAAGCCCGCCGCGCGATGCCGCCCGGCGCCCCGTCAGGCGGGCGCGCGCTCCGCTTCAACGCCGTCCGAAAGCCGATGGGAACGCGCTCGTCGCGCTCGCCGGAAGGCTTCCCCGCCCCGCACCCGTCGTCGCGCTCGCCGCTGTCGTGGCAGTCGCGGTCGTCGCGCTCGTCGCGACGTGCTCGCCGTTTTCCGGCGTCGGCTCCTCCGGCGACGCGGCCTACGTGAGCCCCTATTCGTGGGACGGACTTGCGCGCGACGAAAGCGGCAGGCTCACCTACTCCGAGGACGGCCAGGTGGTATCCAGGGTCGGCATCGACGTGTCAGACCATCAGGGCGAGATCGACTGGACGGCCGTGGCTGCCGACGGCATCGAGTTCGCCTTCGTGCGCATCGGGTACCGCGGCTACACCGAAGGGGGGCTTACGGCAGACGAGCGCTATGCGGAAAACCTCGACGGCGCCGCCGCTGCCGGGCTCGACGTGGGAGCCTACTTCTTCTCGCAGGCGGTCACCGTCGAAGAGGCGCAGGAGGAGGCCGATTTCGTGCTCTCGCTCGTGGCGGGGCGCTACCTCGCCTACCCGATCGCGTTCGACCACGAGCCCGTCGACGAGGAGGGCGGCCGCGCGAACGACCTCGACGACGCGACGGTGAGCGCGTGCGCGCAGGCGTTTTGCGAGCGCATCGAGGCGGGCGGCTACTCGACGATGATCTACGGCAACGCCTCGGACATCGCGCGGTACGACGCCGCGGTGACCGACGGGCGCGCCGTGTGGTTCGCCGAATACGACGTCGCCGTGCCGACGGCGCAGTTCGACTTCTCGATCTGGCAGTACGACAACGGCGGAGCCGTCGCCGGCATCGCGACGGCCGTCGACCTCAACCTCCTCTTCGAGACGGCTCCCGTGACGGTGAAGTAGGGCGCGCGGGGCGCGGGCGGAATGCCCTGTCGCCGAGGCACACCTTCGCCTCGGCGGTCGCATAGGGTCGCGCGGGCGCGGGCGGGATGCCCTCGCGCAGCGAACAGGCGAAAACACGCAAACGCCCGCCCCGCAGCAAGGGAAACGATGATCGATTGCTTTCGTCCGAATCCGCCCGGCGCGGGGCGGATGCACCCGAAGCCTAAGTAAGGCGCAGTGGCCTGCGTCGATGAGGCTTAAGCGCCAGGCGCCCGGCACGGGGCTTAAGGCGGGCGGAATGAATTGATCGGCGTTTCCCAGGGCGGAACGGGCGCGATTGCGCGACGCGCAGCCGAGTTTGCAAGCGTTCGCCTACACCTCGGCGACCCAAAGGCCGTGGAGGTTGCAGTACTCGTAGACGCGCACCGGGGCGTCGCCCTCGACGACGGCGAAGTCCGCCGTCGGGGAGTCGGCAGAGGTGAGTTCGGCGATCTGGTAGCCCTTCTGCGTCTTAAGGCAGATAAACGTGATGAGGTGCTCGTCGGTCATCGGATGCTCGACGCTGCCGACCTGCACGTGTACCTTCGCGCCGTCGACGGTGACGACGGGGACGTGCTTCTCGGTGGCGGCATCGGTCGTGTTCGGCTCAAGCTCGGTCATCGGATCGCCGCAGCAGAACAGCGGAACGCCGGAATCGTAGGGCTTGACGGCGATGCTTCCGCAGATTTCGCACTTGTAAAACGTGAGTGCCATGATCGTGTCCTTTCGATTGGTTCGAGTGCCTTCTCGTCTCGCCTGCCGCATGCGGCAGATACGCGCTCGGTTCGCTTCGAGTATAGCAGCTCCCAAACAGGCGGCCTGAAATTGCTATCAATTATGTAACATACATGGCGAGAATCGGCGGCAGACGGCGCTGGATGCGCGCGTTCGGCGCGACGATGACGGACTGCCGCGTCGAGCGCTACTCGTCGAGCGC
>CAZBEP010000179.1:0-4194 GCA_964490925.1 uncultured Eggerthellaceae bacterium
AGCAGGGTCTGGTAGCGCAGACCCTCGTCGATTCCTGCACTCAGCTGCCCGATCGCCTGCGGCTGGTCGCCCGCCGGCTCGTAGGGGGACACGACGCGAAACGGCGTGTTCGCAAGCCGCACCTCGGGCAGCTTGCCGGCGATCTCGACGCCTTCGAGGTTCGACAGGTGCGGCATGGCGCTACGCGAGTCCCTTCTTGAAGCCGTTCCACCACGCGGCGACCTTGCTCTTCAACTCTTCGGGAGACCCGTCGTTGTTGAGCACCACGTCGGCGGCCTCGGCGCGGTCGTCATCGGTGATCTGGCGGGCGATGCGGCGGCGCACGTCGCCTTCCTCCCATCCGGCGGCGACGGCCCGCGCGACGCGCGCCTCGATCGGAGCGAGCACGGCGATCACGACGTCGGCGGAGTAGGCAAGCGACATCTCGCGGCTCTTGAACACGGAGCACTCGACGACGACGGCGCCGTGGCCCTCCCGCTCGAGCAGGGCGAGCCGGTCGGTGTAGACCTCCTCGATGCGCGGCATCGTGATGCGGTTGAGCTTGCGCGTGTCGGCCGGAGTGGCAAACGCCTTCGCGGCGAGCGCGCGGCGCTTGACCGCTCCCCCCTCGTCAAAGACGTCGTCGCCGAACGCCTCGCGCAGGTCGTCTCGGACGGTGCCCCACGCAAGCACCTGATGCCCGACCTCGTCGAGGTCGATCACAGGAAGCCCCTGGGCGGCGAGGGCATTGGCGGCGGTCGACTTCCCGGCACCCATGCCTCCGATGATGAAGAGCTTCTTCATGCGGGCCTGACCCCCTCGATCATGCCGCCGCCGTAGACCGTGTCCCCAAGGGAAAAGACCGCAACCTGACCCGGCGCAGTCGTCGGTTGCGGTTCGGACAGCTCGGCGAGTACGCGGCCGTCCGGCATCGGCCTCATAATACACGCAACCGCGCGACTCCGGTACCGAAGCTTCACCATCGCGCGGAGCGGCTCGTCGAGCCGCTCGATCGCCTGCCACACGGGCGGCGCGACGACGACGGCACCGATGCGGGCATCGGCCGCCGTGCCGACGACGAGCTCGTTTTCGGCAGCGCGCTTGGCAACGACGTAGTAGGGCTCAGGCCCGGCAACGCCGATGCCCTTGCGCTGGCCGATCGTGTAGTTTGAAAGACCCGTATGTCGGCCGATCTCGCGCCCGTCGCGGTCGACGATGGGGCCGGGTGCGTCGGAGGCGCCGCGCTCGGCGAGCAGCTCCCGGTATCCGCGCGGCGCGAAGCAGAGATCCTGGCTTTCCGGCTTGTCGGCGACGGGCAGGCCGGCGTCGGCGGCGATGGCGCGCACCTCGGCCTTCGCGAGTCCGCCGAGCGGGAGCACAAGCCGCGCAAGCGCGTCCTGCCCCAGAAGGGCGAGCATGTAGCTTTGATCCTTGGCGGCGTCGAGCGCGAAGCGCACGGCAAACCGCCCCGAGTCGGCATGGCGTGCAATGCGGGCATAATGCCCGGTCGCGACAAAGGAGCAGCCGAGCTTATCGGCAGTTGCGAGAAGGGAGGGCAGCTTCGCGCGGGCGTTGCACGCCACGCACGGGCTCGGCGTGAGCCCGTCTGCGTAGGCGGAGACGAACGGGGCGACGACCGCGCGCTCGAAGGCGGCGCGCGCGTCGATCTCGCGATGCTCGATGCCGAGGCGGCCGCACACCGCACGCGCGTCTCGAGCGGCGGCGTCGGCGGCGTCGCCGTCAAGGAAGCGGCATGTCGCGCCAACGACCTCGTATCCGCCCCGCGCGAGCATGACCGCCGACACCGAGCTGTCGACCCCGCCGCTCATGCCGAGCACAACCCGTCTCGAGGCGCCTGCGCCCACCTCTTTCCGCAACCGCCCGCTCTCCTTTCGCCGCCTCCCAAAAGTATACTGCTCCCCCTATCAATGCCTGCTATAATCTTGAAAATGGCTCATGATTCTGAATCTCACCTGAATCATCCTGACCAACCGGAAGGCAAGACCGCTGGTCGCATGCCTGCGCACAGGGCGGAGCCGACTCCCCGACCGGCGCACAGGGCGCCGCCGACTTCCCGACCGGCGCACGGGCGCATTCCCATCCAGCAGGAGGGCGATTTTTTCGAGCGAGAACCCGCGCAAAACGGGCGCGGTTTCGTTGAGAAGGGCGACGGCGTCGAAGAAGGGCGGCGGGTGCCGCTGCATGCCGGCAGCGCACCGAAGAACCGAAGCGAGGGCGCGCGGCCCGATTCGCAGCATTCGGCAAGCCAAGGCAAGCACACCCAGACGGCAAGAGGCACGGGCGCCCACACGGCCGCAGCTCAAGGGCTGCGGCCGGAGGGCGGCGCGATCGCCGCTCGGGACGCGAAACGGCGCGAACGGCGCTACATCCCCTCGCTCGACGGCCTGCGCACACTCGCCGTGCTCGCCGTCATCGCGTACCACATGGACCTCCCCTACGCCATCGGCGGCCTCCTCGGCGTCACGGTGTTCTTCGTCCTTTCGGGCTACCTCATCACGAGCCTGCTTGTCGCCGAGTGGGATCGCTCGAGGACGATCGACCTTCCGCACTTCTGGCTGCGCCGCGTGCGACGGCTCTTCCCCGCCATCGTCACGGCGATCCTCGTGACGGCGCTGCTCTGCACGGTGTTCGATCACCAGCTCCTCACAAAGATGCGATCCGACATCCTGCCGTCGCTTTTGTTCTACAACAACTGGTGGCAGATCTTCCAGGAAGCCTCCTACTTCGAGGTGCAAGGATCGCCCTCGCCCTTGCAGCCGTACTGGTCGCTTGCGATCGAGGAGCAGTTCTACCTCGTGTGGCCGGTCGTGCTCCTCATCGCGTTCAAACTCGGCGCGAGCAAGACCGTGCTCCGACGCGGCGCGCTCGTCGCAGCGGCGGCCTCGGCCGTCGCCATGGCGGTTCTTTACGATCCGAACATCGACCCCTCCCGCGTCTACTACGGCACCGACACGCGGGCGTTCTCGCTGTTCATCGGCGCCTGGCTCGCCTTCGCGTGGCCGGCGGCAAAGCTGAGCGGGCAACAGGCCGCCCGCCTCGACCGCCGGACGCTCCTCGTTTTGGACGGCGTCGGGGCGGCGGCGCTCGTCGGACTCGTGCTCATGCTCGTGTTTGCGAACGGATACTCGCCATCGCTGTACCGCGGCGGCATGGTGCTCTGCTCGGCGCTCACGGCCGTCGTCATCGCGGTCATCTCGCACCCCGCGAGCCGCCTCGCGAAAGCGTTTGCGTTCGGCCCCCTCGTCTGGATAGGGAAGCGCTCCTACGGGATGTACCTCTGGCATTTCCCGATCATCCTGCTTATCGTCCCGCAGAGCACGACGGCCCCGCCCCCCTGGTGGCTGCTCGCCCTCGCGCTTCTTGTCGTCATCGCCTGCTCGGCACTGTCCTATACCTTCGTCGAAGACCCCATCCGCAGAGGCGCCCTCGGCCGCATCGCCGGAGAGATCCGCTCTGGCCTCTACACGCTTTCCGACGCCGTGCGCTCGCACCTGCCGCAGATCGTCTCCACCGCCGCCATCGCGCTCGCCGCGATCGGCGGCATCGCCTTCGTGCCGGCGACGTATGCCATCGACCCCGACGCGCTTCTGACGGCCGACGGGCAGGGCGAGGGCGCGCCGGACGAACCGCAAGCGGAAGAGGGCGTTCCCGAAGGGTGGACGTACACCGTCCTGCTCATAGGGGACTCCGTGTCCGTTCGGGCGATCCCCTACTTCGAAGAGACGTTTCCCGGAGGGCACATCGACTCCGTCGTGAGCCGCCCGCTCAGCGACGGCGCGACCGTCTACTCGTACTACGCAAACGAGGACCTCGTCGGCGACGTCGTCGTGTTCTCACTCGGGACGAACGGGCCGGCCACCGACGCTCAAGTCGACGAGCTTGTATCGGCGGTCGGCACAGATAAGGCGATCTACTTCGTCAATACGCGCAGCCCGCAAAACTGGGTGTCCACGACCAACAACGCGCTTGCAAACGCCGTCGAGCGCTACGACAACGTCTACCTGGTGGACTGGCACTCCTACAGCGAAGGCCGCGACGACCTGTTCGAGCCCGATGCCACGCATGTCAGCGAACAGGGCGGCCAGGAGTTCATAGCGCTCATTCGCGACACGATCGCCGCGACGACGGGGCTGCCGGAAGAGCCGTCAGACGACGCAGAGGCCGAAACGGAGGACGGCGGGAGCTAGGGAAGGG